>JAABTR010000355.1 GCA_011389755.1 Deltaproteobacteria bacterium
GGGGTCGTACGCAGCGACTCGGTCGCGGCGGAGGTCGTGCAGGAGACGTGGGAGACGGTCTTCAAGGAGCTTCCAAAATTTAGAAAAGAGTCGTCTCTGAGCACGTGGATCTTTCGGATACTTATTAACAGGGCGCGACGTGTGGCCCAGAAGGAGAGCCGCAGCGTCCCCATGTCCAGCCTGGGCCGGGGCGAGGAGTCGGTGGATGCGTCCGACGATTTTACCCGGCTGGGGAGATGGCGATCGCCGGTGCACCCGTGGACCATGGTCGATCCTCAGACCCAGGCCATCAACACCGAAGGGGTGGCGCTGCTGGCCGAGAAGCTCGAAGAGCTTCCCCAGAACCAGAAGCTCGTGGTGAGCCTAAGAGACGTGGAGGGCCTCGAGAGTCGAGCGGTGTGTGAGCTCCTCGATATTTCCGAGGCCAATCAGCGCGTCTTGCTGCACAGGGGGCGCACGAAGCTGCGGCGCGCCCTGGAGGCCGCCGAGGAAGAGAGCATGCGTCCAAAATTGAGAAGCGAGGGATAGGAGATGATGAACTGCCGCAAGGTCGAGTCGCTGGTGACCGACTATCTCGATGGCGTCGTAGAGGGGATCACCCGCTTGAGGTTCGAGCTCCACCTGCGCATCTGCCCGAGCTGCAGCCGCTACGTGTCGAAGGTGCAAAAGCTCATAGAAGCGCTGGGTCGGCTGCCGGCGAATGAGCCGGTCTCTTCCGAAAAGATCGCAAAGCTTCAACGGATAGCCGCAAAAAGCGCGGATTTCGGCGGGGATCCCGAACGCTCGCCCCAGAGTTGAAGCTGGACTGCTGCCGCAAACGAGATGGCGGCGTCGGCGGTGAGGTGGTAGATTGGGGCGAAAAAAGGAAGAGGAGAATGCCCAAGGATTACGACAACGACAAACCGAAGAAGTCGTGGCGTGAGGTGGATCGCTCGAAGGACTCATCCAGGCATCGGCAGGAGGATCGGCCCCGAACCGCGCCCCGGCAAAAGGCCCGCGCCGAGTCGGCATCGAAGGCTTACAAGTCGAAGCTCGATGCCTTTTTCGACGGGGAAGGTGCAGCCCCCGCGCACATCAAGGACAAGCTGAGCGCCTTGGACAGCGTGCCGGGAGGGGAGGGCAAGGAGCGACTCGAGGCGCAAAAGGCCATCAAGGAGGCCGGGACGTCCTCCGCGGCCGACAAAGCGACGAAGCACTACCTGGCGCGGTGGGAGCTGCCGCAGGATTTCGAAATCCTCGCGCAGGTTTTGACCTGCTCGGACGAGAGCTATGTCGAGCGAGCGATGGACATGATCTCAAAAATGTTCAAGAGCCGGCGCGTGCCAAAGCGGACCGCGGTCCTGGAGCAGCGTCTGCGCCGCGTCAAGACCCTGGCCGAAGAGCCAAAGCTGCAAAATAGAGCCGATGAGCTCATCCGCGAGCTGCGCCTTTTCAGCTGAGCCGAGCGATTTCAGTTTTTGCCTTTTCGGGGTTGGATCCCGCGCGGGCGATCGGTTAAATAGCAGCGGCCGGCGAATGCGCGGCGGTGGCGCTCCCAACTCAGAAAAGAGGGGTTCGATGGCGTTTTTTAATCGCGACTTGACAGACATCCACTGTTTCACCACGGACGAGCTGTTCTACGTCCTCGACAAAGCTGCTGAGATAAAAAAGCTCATCAAAAACAAAGAGGTGAGCAAGTACAAGCTCGGCACCGGCAAGGACATCATCGTCGCTTCTCTGTTTTACGAGAACTCTACCCGGACCCGCACGAGCTTCGAGATCGCCGCGATGCGTCTGGGCCTGCAGACCACAGGGTTCACGGGGACTGAAGGCACCTCGGTCAAGAAGGGCGAGTCCTTGAGGCACACCCTCGACATGTACGAGGCCTACAACTGCGACGCCGTCATCATGCGCCATCCCCTGGACGGCTCGGCGCGTTTCGCCGCCGACCATCTGGGGATCCCGGTCTTCAACGCCGGGGATGGGAAGCACGAGCACCCCACGCAGACCCTGCTCGACCTGTTCACCATTCGCGAACACTTGGGAAGACTCAAGGACTTCGACATCGGGCTGGCCGGTGACCTCAAGTACGGCCGCACGTCCCACTCGTTGGTGGTGGCCCTGTCGAAATTCCCCGGTGTGCGCCTGCACCTTTTCTCCCACGAAGACCTGGCGCTGCCCGACGCCCTGGTGAGCCACGCCCGGGAGAGCGGCGTCGAGCTCACCGTGCACGAGGATTTGGGGGACATGGCGTCGAAGGTGGACATCTTGTACTCGACCCGCATCCAAAAAGAGCGGATGCCGGATTTGTCCGAGTTCGAGCGCGCCAAGGCCATCAGCGAATTCACCTTCGATATGCTCGAGAAGACCCGCGACGGCTTCGGCCTGATGCATCCTCTGCCCATCGACAAGTACGCGCCGTCCATCGCGCCGTCCATAGACGGGCATCCCAAGGCGATTTACAAAGAGCAAGCCGGGAACGGCGTCCCGACCCGCCTCGTGGAGCTGGCGCTCTCGCTCGGGCTCATCGGCGCGGATTTCGGAGGCCAGGCCTATGCGCCTCCCAAGGAGCGCGCGCAGTTCATCGAAGAGCTCGAGGTGGTGCAGAAGCCGGCCCGCACCGACGTGTCCATCCGCCCCATTCGCGACAATGGAGTTGTCATCGACCACATGCGCCCCTACCGAGAAGAGCTCCTCACGCGTGTGTTGCAGGTTCGAGAGCGAGGGGACTCCTATCGCTGCGGTACCCTCAAGGCGCTCAACCGCCCCGGCGCCATCAAGGGCATGCTGATGATCGAGAATCGGGAGCTGACCACCGAGGAGCTCTCTGTGGTCGCGGCCGTCTCGCCCGGCTGCACGGTGAATATCATCCGCGGCGGTCAAGTCGCGCGGAAGATCCGCTTGCAGCTGCCCGCGAGGATCAGCGGCATCGCGGAGATGTGCTGCCCCAACAGGGGCTGCGTCACCCGCTTTGAGCACGCCGAGTCTGTGGCACCGGCCATGCTGCGCGCCGGCCGCGACCAGATGCGATGCTACTATTGCGACCAGCTGATGCCCTCTGCCGAGATGTTCTAGGAGAGGCAGTCGCCTCGTCCAGCTGTCATCGAGGAGACGTCGAAACGGAAAAGCCGCCGAGCACACAGGTGCTCGACGCGCGGATGTCCGTATCGATGTCCAAGCGGATATCCACCACCGCGTCGACGCTTTGGCTGATGTGAAAGGCGAGCACGGGGCGGGAGCCGACCGGTTCTTGGAAGACGCCGCCGAAAGAGACCCGCGACGGCCCGTTGTGGGCGCCGCGTCTTTCGACGGCGGCCTCCTGGAAGGAGCCGAGCACCGCGGTCTGGTAGGTCACCCCTGCGCTCACCGTGAGATAAGGGCCGAAGTCGATGGACAGCGCAGCGCCCGACCTTCCGTAGACAGGGCGGTCGAGGGGCGCTGTTGTCACTTCCAAGGCCGCCAGCAGGGTCGCTTCGGCGCCCAGGCGCAGATGCGCTGCCACACATCCGGCGACGTGGGGGCGCAGCCGACCGCCTGTGGTCCAGGAAAATTTCGACAGCCCCAGGCCAAGGAGCAGGGCCGAGCCGGTGTCGAAGCGCAGAACCGCCAGCTTGGCCGCCCCCGGTAAAAGAAGCTCAAACCGATCACCGACGCCGAAGCGAACCGACCCGTAGCCCGCCACACCGCGTCCTCCGCGCGACAGGCGGGCGCCGGCGACGGCGATGGCCGACACCTGGCCTCGATCGAGGGTAGGCGCTGCGAGGGGTGCTTCGGCCCTCGAGGAAAGAGGCGCGAGCAGAAGGGATCCTGCGACGCAAAAGAGCGCGGATATGTGCTGTGATGCTCGTCGCAACCGTCTTTGCGCCTTTCTCGGGTGCCTAAGCGTTTGTTACTTCTTTTTCAGGCCGATCCAACCGAGCCGTGGCAGCGGCGGGGTGGAGACGGCGCCGTCTTCGACGACCGCCGTGCCGCACAGACCCATCTCGCCGATGCCGATGTGGCCATGCTCGGTGGGCGCGGCCGTGCACGCACCGTTTTCGTCGAAATAGACGTAGTCGGGCTCGCCGCCCCAGCTCGAAGTGTACTCTCCCAAAAAGTAAACCTCGACGGTGTCTCCGTCCGACCAAGAGGGATGAGCGGCGACTTCGAAAGAGACCCCTTCGGACAGCTTCGCCCAGAAGGGGCCTACGAAGTAGAGCGCGTCCAGGCCCACGTGATCGAAGCCGGGCTCCCATGCGTCGAGGGGCGCTTTCATGACGCGGACCGCTTCCGACTCCACGGGGACGTCGACGCTCTGTTTCAGCTGTGAGTCCCACGTGGCTTCAACGAGCGCGCCGGGAGCCAAGGTGAAGGACAGACCTTCGTGAGCGACCGCGGCACCCTCTGAGCCCGTGTAGGAGACCCCTGCATGATCGACCGCGTACAAAACGTGCTCGCCCAGGTCGAACTCGAAGTCCGTGGGCCCCGTGTCGGAGACGTCCTGCTGGGTCGGCCGAAACGCGACCGAGTAGGTCGCATAATTCCCCTCGGGGAAGGCCAGCTGCATGTGGAGCGGCTCATCGCCGCCGGCGAAATCGTAGCCGCGGCATTGCTCAAACGGGATCTCGAATCTCCCTTGCTCGTCGCTGGTCGCCGGAACGCAGACCGGGACGCAGACCGGAACGGTCCCGACGAGGGGCCCGCCGGTGGAGAGGGTCGCCGTGCCCGTGAGGGAGGAAATCCAGGTCGGGCACGCTGCGGGCGGCCCCGCGCACTCGTCGGGCTCGCAGGCGCCTTCGGTGGTGTCTGTCTCGGTTTGTGTCGTCGTGTCCAGGGGGGAAGTGTCCGAGGAGCTCGGACCTTGCGCTTGCGAGTCGCCATCGCCGCAGCCGGACGCGAGCAGCGAAAAGCCAACGGCCGCAGCGGTGACGAAGAGGGCGAGACGCCCTGTGGCGTCTTTTCTTCGGGCCCAATTTTTGATGATGTCTAGCATGGTGCCTCACGATGCAGGTTGAAGTGAACGCGCGTTCCCTATAAATAACCAAATTGCGAGCAAAAGGGTATACCGTGTCGAAAGCGATGTTAGGGACAGTTCGAAAAAGCTTCGCTGCCGCTTTGCGGCGATCTCTTGCTGCAGCCTGGTTTGTTTGGGTCCTATTTTCGCACGCTGCGAGTGCTTGGGCTCAAGACGAACCGGCGACCGTAAACATCCGCGGGACCGAGACTTTTATCGGCGAGTACGTGGGAGACAACGGCGAGGCCAACGAAGGGGCGTACGGCGACGACGATCAGTTTTGGATCTTTCGAAATCTGCTCTACCTGCAGGCTGGAAACAGGGACTTCGACAGCGGCCTGCGGCTCGACGCCACGCTTTTTCATTCTCCCCCCGCCCGGATCGATCCCGGCTCGTTCGTCCCTGGAGGCACAGGGTACACGACCCTGGATTACGACAACGACTTTCGCCTGGAGCGGATCTTCGGCACCGTGCACCTGGGCAATCTGCACCTGACGGCCGGGGATTTCTACGTCAATTTCGGCCGCGGCATCGCGCTTTCGATGATCAAGCTCGACGACATCGGAGTGGACAACGCGCTGCGCGGGGCGCGCATCGAGTACCACGTCCCGCGGTCGATCAAGGCCATTCTCGTAGGCGGCGTGGTCAACGCCTCGAACGTCGATCCTCTGACCCGCGCCATACAAAGGGAAGACCCCCTCGACAGGATCGCCGGCGCTCGCGTTCAGTGGGAGCTGCTCGACGCGTTGAGCTTGGGAGTCCACGGCGTCTTGATGGCTCCGCGGTTCGAGCGGGAGAGCGCCGTGGCCGATGATCGCAGGTACGTGGACCGGAGCACTTCGGTGAGCCTCATGACCGCGGGGGCGACCTTCGAAGCCCACCTCGGTGGATGGCACCTGTATCTCGAGGGGAACGCCCAAAGTCACGACGACTACAGGCCTGTGGGCGAGGAAGACATCGACGACGAGACCGGTGTGGCGGCGTTCGGCGAGGTTTCTTACGATCTGCCCCCTTGGAACCTCAAGGCCGAAGGCATTTTCTATCGCAAGTGGCTCATGGAAGGCCCCTATCGGGGATCGGCGCCCGGCCGCGCTGACTTGGCCACGCCGCTGACCTATCACCACATGGTCACCCTCGAGCCCATGTGGATGATCATCAAGAGTTTCGGCAATGTCTATGGCGGCAAGTTGACCGGCGATCTCTACCTGGATGAAAGCGACACGCACATCAAGCTCTCGAGCTCGCTGCTGCGCTACCTGGGAGGGCTCTTGCCCACCGGGCAGTGGGATGATCACCCTCCGACCAACGTCGTTCATCCCGCGGTGGAGGTGAGGCAGACCCTGGGGACGCGAAAGATACTCGTGTCGGCCCAGGGCGGCTTTCGGTACGAATGGACAAAAGAGCCGGATTTTCAAGGAGAAGACACAGGGAGCCTGTGGCACGTCCAAGGTGACGTGACCGTGCCCCTCGGCGGGCCGCACAGCTTGGAGGTCAAAGGGGAGCTGAGGCGGCACGAGCTGGTGGTGACCGAGGGGCCATCCGAGCAGTACTGGGTGACGTCAACTGGCCTCGGTTACGATCGCTCGGGTCTGTTCGGGCTCAGCGCCGTGCACGAGTTCAGCGACCAGACCGGGGGATCTCGGGCGCAGATCGGGAGCTTAGAGCTGCCGCTGCCCCGCCGGCACTATGTTTGGTTTTTGGCCTCGGTGCATCCGCCGAGGCCGCTCGATGGATTGACGTTTCGCCTGCTGGGCGGCTCCCAGCGAGGCGGCATCAAGTGCGCCGGGGGCATCTGCCGCACCTACCCGGACGCCGTGGGGGTCAAGGCCGAGGCGGTGTACCGATTCTGATTTTTATTCCAGGTCGCTTTCTAGGAGTGTGAAGCCATGAGGTTGCGAGTTCTATCGATGCTGTTTTTTCTTGGCATAGCGCTGCCAGCGGCGAGCTGCGGGCAGGACGAAGTGGAGTTTCCAGTGTCGAAAAATGGGGCCGAGGCGCGGTGCGGGGATTGGTACCCGGGCTGGGGAGACGACACGGATTCCGCCGCGGGTGACATCTACGGCGTGACCGAAGGCAAGACGTTTGATTGCGCGGTCTGGCGCAGCGTCCAGCTGGGCGGCGAGCCCACATACTTAAACTTCGGTGAGCTTCATCTGGCTCACGCTTATGGACGAAGCCCCTATGACTCGGTGGTCATCATAGTCAGCGCCGAGGACTGCCCCTCGTGCTCGTTGCTCATCCGTGCCATGGTGGAGCGCGCGGAGGAGTTCGAAGAGGCCGGCGCCATGATGATCGGGATGGCCCGGCGCCGGCTGGGCGCCCCTGCGGGTGCTGCCGACTTCGACTTGGAAAAGGCCGTCCGTGTGCTGGAGGAAGAGCGGTGGCCCACCGACGTGTGGTATGCCACAAACGATCCCGAGCACGTGCTCGATCAGAGCTTCGACGAGTTCACGCCTTGGGTTATCATCATCAACCTGGAGGATATGTCCGTGCGGGTCGCCGCAAACAATCGCTTCGCGGCCGGGCCGGGCGGAGTCTCGCAGATGCTCGCGCTCCTCGAGGAGATTTCGGGCCAAAAGGACACGGCAAACCGCATGATCACCGATAACGCGATTCCGACTTTTTTATCGCCCGGCTATATGTAGAAAAGCGAATAACTATGTGGTAGCGTGCGGCTTGACGAAACAGGTATCTTGAACTGAACATCTTCAAATGGCGAAAAACTCGTTGAGCGCAATCTTTCAATTCCTGAAAAGACACTGGCCGCCCTTCCTGCTCGCCGGCTTCGTCCTGGTCCTTCATCGGGACATGCTCTTTTGGGCCGTGCCCGGTACGGGCGATCACATGATTCACCTGTACCGGGGCTGGCTGATGAGCGAGCACCTCATCCCGTCGGGTCGCATCACCGGCTGGAGTCACATGGCCTTCGCCGGTTATCCCGCGGGAGTCTACTATCCGATCCTCGGCGATCTGCTCATCTCGGGATTTCGGTTCATCACCTTCGGTGCCCTGAGCTGGGAACGCACCTACACCTTGCTGTTTCTGATCCTCTTGGTCTCGATGCCGCTGGTGGTGTACGTGGTGGCCCGGAGGGTCTCGGGGCAGATGGGCGCCTTGGCCGCTGCGGTGCTCGCCGTGGGCGACGTGGGCGGATGGCCGCAAGGGGGGCACTACTCGACGGTCCATTGGGCCGTGTGGCCCTACACCTTCGGTTTGACCTTGGCCTGGCTCAGCCTGCGGGTTTGCGAGACTGTGATGCAGCATCCCGTGCGGCGGCGTCCCGAGGCCTTTTTGGGCTTTGCTGTCCTGCTGGCGGTTACGGCGCTGGCTCATCCCATGACGGCTTTTTTTCTGGGGGTCGGTGCGCCCACCTTGGTGGTGGCGTTTACCATCGCCCACCGCAAGCAGATGCCCCTGCATCTGCCGGCTGCGCGCGCTGCCGGCGCTGCCGCCATCGGGGTTGGGATGGCGGCGTTTTGGATCGTGCCTTGGATGGTCGGCGGCGGAGAGTGGACCTTCGAGTGGCCGACCGTGGGTTTCGGGGGGGCGTGGCTCAAGCCCAATGAGGTCCCCTTTTCGATGTGGGAGATGACCGTCGGGCTGCTTACGAACACCCTGTTCAAGAATTTTTACTGGCTGGCTTTCGGGCTCGGGCTTTTGGGTATCGCCTTGGGGGTCATCTCCAAGAAGATGTGGCCCACCTACCTGGTGGTGCTGCTCATCATCGCTTTTCTATTCACGGGGATCTGCAACAGCCTGGGCGACACCGCGCTGCACCGCAAAGTCCAGATAGAGCGCATGGCCGCGTTCATGAAGTTCATCTGGTTCGTGCTGGCCGGCTTTTGTGTGGACCGGGTGGGCGCGGCGGCTGCGTGGGCTCTCGACAAGTTCTCAACAAACGAGCTGCCCGGTCGGGTCTGGAGGCGTTTGCGCCCCGCGGCCTCACTCGTCGCCGGCTCGATATTCATCATCGTGGTCATCGCCGTGGGGTGGAAGGATGTGTACGCGAAGATCGCCGAGATAGGTCGCCTCGGCGGAGACACCTGGGACGACATCGTCCGCGCCGAGACCTGGCTGGCCGAGCAGCAAAAGGGGCCCTTGGACAGGGTCTTGTACCAAGCCGGGCAGCTGTGTCTGCAAGGCAAAATCAACTCCGAGGCCTGCAACGAGATCTACCACCGGCACATCTTCGCCTCAGGGCCCGTGCGCACCGGCTTGCCCAAGCTCAGGCTCGGCTACGAGGCCACGGCGATTTTCAAGAATCTGCCGCTGCGACAGCGCTGGCCGGCGGACGCCTTCATCATCAGGCGCATGGTGCTCGAGCCCGAGGCGTTGGAGAACCTGCACGTCAGGTGGGTGGTGTCGCTTGCGGACTGGCCACCCAGAGCAGACATGAAGGAGGTCGAGCGTTTCGGGATGGTCAGGATCTATTCTGTCGAACACGGGAAAGAACCGCCCGTGCGCCTGGAGGGGCCCGGGCAGCTGACCGTCAAAGAGTTCTCGGATGAGCGCATCGTCGTCGATGTGACCGGGGCCGGCGATGAGACCAAGATCTTGT
>JAABTR010000356.1 GCA_011389755.1 Deltaproteobacteria bacterium
ATGACCACGAACTCCTCTCCGCCCCATCTGCCCGCCAAGTCGAAGGGGCGGGAGTTGACCGACAAGGTGGAGGCCACGGATTTGATGACCTGATCGCCGACCGCGTGCCCGAAGGTGTCGTTGACCTTCTTAAAATGGTCGATGTCGAGAAACAACACGCCGAACGCGGCGCCTCCCCGCCGCAGCTCCTGTGTTTTTGATGAGAGCTTGGTTTCCAGGTATCTGCGGTTCGCGATCTGCGTGAGCGGATCGAGCAGAGCCAGGCGTTCGAGCAGCCCGAGCCGCTCGCTCATGACTTCACGCCAGGGGTTCTCGTTGAAGACCTCGATGTAACCCACCGCGCGACCTTCCTCGTCCTTGGCCGAGATGACGCGAATCGAGACCGGGACGCGGTGCCCGTCTTTGTGATGGAGATAGGCCTCTTGGCTCTTTGACTCCTCCTGGCTCGCAGCGGCTTCGAGGCGACACCCCGAGGTGCAGAGCTCGTTTCCCTCTGCGTCGACATGGCACAAAATTTCGTCTCTGCACGAACGCCCCAAGACCTCCTTCGCGCCGAACCCGGTTATGCGCTCGGCCGCTTTGTTCCAATAAGTCACCTTCAAGTTCAAATCCACGAAGGCGACGCCGTCGCTTATGTTCTCCAGGACGTTTTGGTAAAAGGTCTTTTGGTTCTGCATAACCATCGGTGTCTCCTTAGGGCTCGCTCTTCTTTGCGGCCGAGGGCAAAAACGCGGAGACGTCGATGGGCTCGTTGGGCTTTTGCTCCAGGGCGTCATCGAGCGCCTCGAGGGTCACGGCCCGATACCCCAGAGACTGGGCCATATCGATGGATCTCGCCGCGGCTTGTGTGGCCCCGCGCCTTGCAAAAAATAGCGCATCTTCATAATGCCGCCAGAACAAGAACCGCCGAGTCTCCGGCTCGCGAAAATCGGTCCCGAGCCCCTCGTACAGCTGCTCCCACTGCGTCATGGCGTCTTGCGCGGCCGCGAGGACGTCCGCTTCGGACAACGGCTCGGCCATCGCTTCGAACACCGGCCCCGCGGGGCTCAAGTACCGGACCACCGATTCGTCCATTTCGGGCTCCGGCTCGATGAAGAGCCCGCCTTTCCAGGCGAGCTTGGCCACCGCGTCCTCTGTCACGCGCCCTTCCACCACCATGGCGCGGGCCAGCACCTTGAGCATCGGATGTCGCTGCACCGACGCCACCAGGTAGCCGGGGTAGCCCAGAAACTGCGGATTGACGACGACGACATCCGGGCGGAACCCGTCGATGTACTTGGCCGACCACAAAACGAAAAAGAGCTTGTAATAGGACGCCAGGACGAGGCTGCCCGCGGAGACGTTCGCAAACGAGGCATCCAGGATCTCCCGCGTCGCGGTGAACTCGCTCAAGTCGACCCGGGGATAGCTCTGCTTGGCCCGAACCAAGGGAAGCGCCGCGAGCGCGGCCGCTAAAACGGGCACCGCGAAGCGGCCTTTGGGCACGCCCACGCGCAGCACGTCGAGGGCCACCGCGACAAACGCGCCGAAAAAGATCGCGGCCCCCGCCATAACCGGCATCATGTACCCGTAGTAGTCCGGGTTGAAGGGATCGAAGCCCATGATGGCTCGCAGCACGATGGGGACGGCCACCAAGAGCGCCAAGGAGACCCCGGCCAGCCGGGACCGCCGAATCCTCAAGCTGACGTAAATCCCGGCCAGGGCCACGATGGCGATGACCGGCCCCAGGTCACCGATCATCGTAAAGGCCGAGTCCACGGCGCGCTCGGAGACCGAGCTGACGTGCTCGCGGATCATCGATTTTTGGTACACCCGCGCCGAGACCACCCAGAAGAAATCCCCAACCGAGTGGGCCGCGCCCAGGCTGATACCGGGCAGACCGGCCGAACGCAGGGGGATGAACGCGTAGGGCACGAGCCCCAAAATTCCGGCGAAGACCGCCTTGAGGGCGAGCGCCGCGGCTCCCGGACCACCGCGTCTCTTCGCCTCCGAGACAAAAACGGGGATGGCCGCCACCGCCGCGCCGGCCGCCACGAAGTGGTGGTTTGCAGCCGCCAGACCAAAGAGAAACGCGCTCACCAAGAGCAGGTACGAGCGGCTTCGGGCAGGGGCGAGGCAGTAGGTGATAAGCGGCCACAGCGCGGCGAGGACCAGACAGATCTGCAGGGCATAGACCTCGGCCCGCACCGCCTGAAACCAGTACCCCGGCGCAAAAGCCGCGGCCAGCGCCGCGCAGCCTGCCACGAGCACCTGAATCGGGCCGCCGAGCCTCGGCGTCAGAGCCCGGATGAGGGCCAGACCGATCTCGAAAATCAAAAGCGCGCCCAGAGCGCCGTAAAAGGCCGAGGCCAATGCGACCCGAAACGCGACGCCGCCAAGGGGCAGCAAGGTAAACGGCTTGGTGAGCAGGACGTAGAGCGGGTGCCCCGGCGGGTGAGCCAGCCCCAGGGTCTGCGCCGCCGCGGTCAGCTCGGGAGAGTCGAGCCAATACGGCTCGGGGTTGGACGTGAGCGTGAAGAGCACGAGCGGCAATCCGAAGCTCAGCACCCTGCCGACAAAGGGGGCCACGTCCCGC
>JAABTR010000357.1 GCA_011389755.1 Deltaproteobacteria bacterium
GGGGTTGGACGTGAGCGTGAAGAGCACGAGCGGCAATCCGAAGCTCAGCACCCTGCCGACAAAGGGGGCCACGTCCCGCGTGGGGGTCATTTCTCGGCTCCATCCCGTCGGCGCACGATCCGCGCCGGGTTGCCCGCGACCACGGCAAAGTCAGGGACATCTCGGGTCACCACCGCGCCCGCGCCCACCACCGCGCCCGCGCCCACGGTGATCCCCGGCAGCACGATGGCCCCGCAGCCGAGGTCGGCTCCGTCGCCTATGAAGACGGGAGCAAACCGCAGAGGTCCGTGAATCACTGAAAGGGTTCCAGAGAGGTCGTGCTCGCTCGTCAAGATCGTCACTCGGGGCCCGACCCCCACGTCGCGACCGATCCGCAGACCACCTGCGCCGTGGAGAAAACAAAAGCTGCCGATCCACGCGCCGTCTCCGATATCGATGCGCCCGGCGTGGTAGCCGTCCAAATGCGTGTCGTGACCGATGAAAACCCTATCGCCCACTGAAATGTTGTGTGGAAAAAAAATCCGCGTGCCGTCCTCGATCACCGTCGTCGGCCCGCAAGCCGCGAGCTTCTGGTTCCAGTCTAGCCCGGTCCCGCGGCTCCTGGGAAGCTTCGGGCCATCGTCGCGGTTCACCTTCGTCACCTCGTCCACGCCCATCTGGGCCCCACGTCCCGGCAGTCGGGCCGATCGCCTCTCGGACAATAGATCCTGACGTGAAAATGGTCCACATGGGGCGTGCCACCCGGTTGCCTGAGCACTTGACCGGCCATGCCGATGAGCCTGGGACTCACGCCCGCGCCCTCGGCGTAGTCGATGAGAAGCCTCTCGACGGCGCTCGAGACGAAGATCCACTGCACCACGGCGTGCTCGGATTCCAAGAGCGCCTCGACCAGGCTCCAATTCCGCGCGGCGTCAAACCGGTACTTCAGGGGCGGCGCGGTGGAAAAACCGTTCGGATCGATGGGAACGAGCTCCCGGTTGGTGATGGGCCTGCCCGCGCGATTGGTCAGGTAAAACATGAAGTCCACATCCCGTCCGTTTTGGTGGGAACCGTGGTGCTCGATGGCTCCGCCGGTCCGGCTCGACAGGTCGCCGACGGTGAGCACGCTGCCCGGGTGGAGGCGAGCGACATCAAGAGCCGCCTGTTTGATCATCATTACGAGTTCGTGAACGCCGAAGCGGGCCCTGCGCACTTGCGCGGCCGCCGAAAGCTCGTAACCCCGGCCTCTTTTCGGCAGCACTTCGCCATGCCGCAAGCGACCATCCATGGGGACCCCGACCGACAAGCTCCCCTGGGCACGGCTCTCCGACGGCGGCTCCGCGCTCGAGGTCCGACTCACGAAGAGACTCGCGAATACGACGAAGCACAGCTCGAAGGTTTTTCCATATCGACGCGCGATGTCTGACATGGGCGCAATTCTAGCAATAGGGGTTGCTTTCCGACAAATTCCAGGCTAAACGCAAAGGCAAGTGGACTTTTGATTCGGGAGTTTCCGGGCCGGTCGCATACGGAACCTCCTTATAAGAGTCGAATGAAGCGAAACCAAGGACCGGGGGGCGTCGTAAGACGTCTCGTCAACCAAGCGTTGGCATACTTAAACGAGGAAGGAAAACCATGCCACTTCACACTGAGAAGAAGCAATCGATTATCGAGAAGTTCAAGACCCACGAACAAGACACTGGGTCGCCGGAGGTCCAGATCGCGCTGCTGACCGAGCGCATCACATACCTGACCGAGCACTTCAAGACCCACAAGAAGGACTTTCACTCGAGGCGCGGGCTGCTCAAGTTGGTCAGCAAACGCCGGCACCTCCTCGACTATCTCAAACGCTGCGACGTGGGGCGATACCGGACAGTGATCAAAGAACTCGGTATTCGCAAATAGTCATTTTTATTCCCCTTTTATCACCATCCATGCATCTAAAAGCCGACGGGAATTTTTTAGTCTGGTTCACCTACCGTGTTCCTGGGCGCGGTTGTGCGCCCGCAGCTTTCGAACGCGTTCGGCGAACTCGACTAAAATTTCCGAATACCGACTTTTGGATGCATGATTTTTCCGCCCCACCGGGGCAGAAAGGTATCATGTCCTCATGATTATCAAAGAAAGCGTCAAAATCGGTACGAAGACCATCACGATGGAAACCGGACGCATCGCCAAGCAAGCCGGCGGAGCTGTCCTCATCTCCCTCGACGACACGGTCGCGCTGGTCACCGCGACCGCCGCAAAAGACCCCAGGGACGTGGATTTCTTCCCACTGACCTGCGATTTCGTCGAAAAAGCCTATGCCGGCGGCAAGATCCCCGGCGGGTTCTTCAAGCGCGAAGGTCGCCAGCGCGAGGACGAAATCCTCACGTGCCGGCTCATGGATCGCCCCATGCGCCCGATGTTCCCCGACGGTTTCCGCAGCGAGACCCAGATCATCGCCACGCTGCTCAGCGCCGATCCGGATAACAAGCCGGACGTGCTCGCCGTCACGGGGGCCTCGGCCTCGGTCCACATCTCGGACATCCCCTTCGACGGCCCCTTGGCCGCCATCCGCGTGGGCCGAGTG
>JAABTR010000358.1 GCA_011389755.1 Deltaproteobacteria bacterium
CGGGGGCCTCGGCCTCGGTCCACATCTCGGACATCCCCTTCGACGGCCCCTTGGCCGCCATCCGCGTGGGCCGAGTGGACGGGGAGTTCATCCCCTATCCGACCATGAGCGATCTGGAGCGTTCGGACTTGGACGTCGTCATCGCCGCCACCCGGGACGCCGTGGTGATGGTGGAAGGCGGGAGCGCCGAGGTCTCGGAAAACGACCTCATCGATGCCATCGAGTTCGGCCACCGCTCCATGATCCCCTTGCTCGATCTGCAAGACGCCATGCGCGAGTCCATCGGCAAGCCCAAGCGCGAGGTTGTGGTCCCCAAAAAAGACTCGGCGCTCGTCGGTCGCGTGGCTGCTTTGTTCTCCGAAAAGGTGGACGAGGCCACCCGCATGAAGATCAAGCACGAGAGATACGCCCGACTCGACGACATTAAAAAAGAGATGCTGGAGCAGCTCGCCGAAGAGTATCCCGAGCGGGAAAAAGAGCTCAAAGAGGCCCTGAGCGACCTCAAAAAAGACATCGTCCGCAGGCGCATCATCGAAAAGGGAGAGCGCATCGACGGGCGAACAACGACCGACATCCGAAATATCACGTGCGAGGTCGGCTTCTTGCCGCGGACCCACGGCAGCGGCCTCTTCACTCGAGGTGAGACCCAGGCCCTGGTCACCGCGACCCTGGGCGTGGCGTCGGACGAGCAACGGGTCGATGGGCTGTACAATCCCGAGCAGTGGAAGAAATTCCTCCTCCATTACAACTTCCCACCGTTCTCGGTGGGCGAGGCGCGCTTCCTTCGCGGACCCGGCCGGCGGGAGATCGGCCACGGAGCCCTGGCGGAGCGGTCTCTGGCTCAAGTTCTACCCGATCACGAAAAATTCCCGTACACCATCCGGATCGTCTCGGAGATCACCGAGTCCAACGGATCCTCTTCGATGGCGTCGGTGTGCGGCGGAAGCCTCGCGCTCATGGACGCGGGCATCCCGATCTCCGCGCCGGTGGCCGGGATCGCCATGGGCCTCATCAAGGAAGGCGATGACATCGCCATCCTCTCCGATATCCTGGGCGACGAAGACCACCTGGGCGACATGGACTTCAAGGTGACCGGCACCAAAAACGGCGTCAACGCGGTGCAGATGGACATCAAGATCAAGGGATTGCCCCGCGAGGTCTTGTCCCAGGCCCTGGAGCAGGCCCGCCAAGGGCGCTTGCACATCCTCGAGCGCATGAACTCCGTGATAAAGGAGCCGCGCGCCGAGCTGTCCAAGCACGCCCCGCAGATCACGACCATTAAGGTGCGCCCCGATCAGATCCGCCTCGTCATCGGCCCCGGCGGCAAAATGATCAAAGGCATCGTCGACCAGACGGGGGTCGACATCAACGTGGAGGACGACGGCTCGGTGCACATCGCGTCGTCGGACCAGCAAGCCGTGGCCAAAGCGGTGGAGATCATCCAAGGTCTCACCAAGGAGGCCGTGGTGGGAGATGTCTACGAAGGGACCGTAGCCCGAGTGACCGACTTCGGCGCCTTTGTCAATATCCTGCCCAACATCGACGGGCTCGTCCACATCAGCGAGCTGGACTGGGGCCACGTCAACACGGTCGAGGATGTCTGCAAGGAGGGCGACACCCTCAAGGTCAAGGTCATCGGCGTGGATCAGGACAGTGGAAAGATCCGGCTGTCCCGCAAGGAGCTGCTCGAAAAACCAGAAGGCTACGTCGAAAGGCCCCCCCGCGACAGTGATCGCCGCGGTGGCAGTGGCGGTGGCGGCGGCGGCGGTGAACGCCGCGGTGGCCGGCGGCCCAGCGGAGGGGACAACAGAGGCGGCCCACCCCGATCCGGGGGCTCGCGCCGGGGAAATCGCTGAGCTTTTTTCCGCTGCTCACTCGCGTCGCGCCGTGTCATGTGTGAAATTACCAGACAAATGGTAAAGTATGTTACGATGCGCTCGGCTGCGGCGCTCGTTCAATAAACACAAAGCAGCTTTTCGCGAGGTAAAAAAGCGTGCACTGCGTGCGATGTGGAGCCAGCTTCGATGAATCTACTTCCATCTGCTCGAGCTGCCGTTGGAACCCAAACGCCATGCACTCGGAGCTCGCCGGTTATCGGCCCGGCGAGCTCGTCCGTGATCGATACGAGGTCCACGAGCCCCTGGGGATCGGGAGATTCGGCGCCGCGGTGCTGGCCGTCGATACCGAGGTCGACCTCAAAGTCATCTTGAAAATTGTCCACCCGGCCTTGCTGCCGACCGAAGAGCTCGGCCACAGGTTTTTGACAGGGGTCCGCGCTCTCGGCCGCCACAAGGCCAAGGGTTTGACACGCGTTTATGGCGCCAACTGCGAAGGAGACCGGTACTTCGTCATCCGAGAGTTTATCGACGGAGTTCCGCTCATGCGACTGCTCGAGGGCCGCAGATCCCACGGCAGAGTGTTCGAGCCAAAAGAAACGCTCCGAGTCCTCGAGCGGCTCGCGGAGGCCCTCGATGCATCCAAGAACATCTGCCACGGCAGCCTCATCCCCACGAAGATCTGGATAACCCCTCAGGGCGCGAAAATCGCCGACGCGGGGCTTGTGCGCTTTTTGCCGCTCGAAGCCTGCGTCCACCTCATGAACAAAGCTCGAAGATTCCGCGGTTACATCGCGCCGGAGTTGTGGGCCGGCCACGAGCCGGATTCTCGGACAGATGTCTTCTGCGCAACCGCTTTGCTCGGAGAGATGGCCACGCAGATCGCCTTCGACGGCCGCCCCGAAATCTTCGAGGAGAACGCCCCCGACCTGTGTGGACCTTTCGCGTCCGTGTTGCGGCGCGGCCTATCCGGCCGCCCCGAGGAGAGGTTCGCCACCATTTGTGAGCTGACCGACGCGTTTTGCGATGCTTGTGGGCTCGTGGATCACAGGCGCCCGTCTTTTGCTCCCCAAGCGGCAAATCACAAAGACGACATTGAAAAAGAGACGGAAGACCAGGTCGAAAACGCCTTTAGAGAGCTCGGGCTCGGCGATGACGAGGGGCTCGGCGAGCCCCCCCAGATCATGACCACGCAGAAACCATCGCGCGTGCACGAGCCCCCCTTCCCCGTCGATGAAGATGGGGGTCAAAAAAGGGCGACGGAGCAGGTATCGATGGAAAACGTCATCCGCGAACACCTGGAGAAATCCTCCGGCGTCGAATCCAAAAGGGCGGATGTGAAGGATGCCCTCGCCCCTGGGCAGGACATGCAGATCGTCTTGAACTCGGACGTCATCAACGATGATGACGACGAGCAAGATTCCATTATTCCTTCGTGGGACGATCTCGGGAAGAAGACCGATGGCAAAGGCTCGGGACCCGAGAACATCGAAGAGGCGGCGCAGGAGGCCACGGGCCGGTTCGATGTCAGCGAGATTAAAAAAAAAGGCGGCGGCCCCCCCCGAGCAGAAAGACCCCAGCCGCGTCCCGACGCTTCGAAGAGACACGTCCCTCGTGCTGCTGCCCAATCGGCGAACCCCAAGAGCTCGCGGACTCTGCCGCGACCGAACATCAAGGCCCCGCCTCCCAGCGCGCGCAGCGCAGCCGGCGGTCAAGAGGACTCAGCCTGTCGACTCGCGCCCAAAAGACCGAGCGGGATCGAAAAGCCCATCAAAGAGGTCACCCAGGAGATCAACATGGATGACCTGGAAGACCTGACCACATCGCAAAGCGAGGTCACCCAGGAAATCGACTTGGATGACCTCACCCCGTACGACTCCGATGGGTCGAGCAGACCGCCCTCGCAAAGAGCCCAGGAGAGCCCCGAGGAAAAATCGACCAAGGAGCTGATAAGGCGAGCAGAGCGCCTCGAAGGTGTGGATCCCCGCCTGGTCCGGGCCGCACACGCCCTGGAGACCGCGCGGCGAACCCCGCCCATCGCCGCTTCGCCACAGGGTCGTATCGTCACCTCGTCTCCCCAAGAAAGGCCCGAAGGCATCGATCCGAAGCTGTTGCGGGCTGCCGCTCAGCTGGATTCGCGAAAAACATCGAGCACCTTACCGAGCTCCCACTCCTCTTTTCATACGACGAGGAAATCGCTCCCCCTCGACGACATCGACCCTCGGTTGCTGCGCGCCGCTGCTCGGTTGGAATCCGAAAAAAGGAGGGTCCCCGAGAATCGGGTGGTAATTAGCTCGGACGAGGTGACGCAGACCGAATCGGGCATCATGAGACGCAACGCCGAGTTCGTCTCTTTTTTG
>JAABTR010000359.1 GCA_011389755.1 Deltaproteobacteria bacterium
GGGTGGCGCTCGTTTCCCCCCGGCGGTACGAGGCTCTTCGGGGGGATGATCGCGGGATGGTCGTCCAGGTCTCTCGAGCCCACCCACCCCAGCATGGCGATAGCTTCGCCTTTGCCCTGGTAGTACTCGACGCGGATCGGGTGGACCCCCGGTGGGACGGGGCGCACGGCCCGTTTCCACTGCTGCACGTGTTTGCCCCAGTTGTTCACCACGAGCCGGTCGTCCAGGTAGATCCGCATCCCGTCATCCGAGCCGGCCGCCAGGTAGCGGGTGGCTCCCTCCTCCACATAAACGCACCCCTGCCACCGAATCGAAAAATCCTTTGGTTCCATCCCCGAAAGCGGCGCGTGGTCGTCCGTCCAATAGAAATCGATCAACGGATCCCGGCGCGTCCCATGAATCTTCGAAAAGCCCCTGTCTGCAAAATAGGCCCCCTGCAGCCCGTCTTGCTCGCCGTGGGGGAAGCGGCTCTTGGCCCAGCTCTCGAACGCCCGTGAGTCGAATTCGCTGCGCCCCTTGCGGGTGTCCGTCGCCGTCCAGATACCGTAGAGATGCTCGCGGGCCGTCCACTCGCCTTTTGCGATATCTCTGTGCGCCCGCATCCACTCGTCGAGCTGCTCGACGTCCTTTGCCAAGTAGGGCTCGTCCACGAAAGGATTTTGCTCTCCCGGATCGTTTTTGAGGTCGAAACGGAAATAGACGTTGTCGTTCGGGATGGCGACGATCTTTTGATCTCCCTGCACATACCCCTGGCAGTACCCGTCATACCAACAACGAAAATATCGCTTCTTTTGAGGCGGCTGCTTCTGCGTCAGCGAAACTCCGGACACGGACTCTTCGTCATAAGGCACGCCCAGCAACGACAAGATCGTCGGATAGACGTCGATGAGGGAGCGGGGCTCATCCACCTGTGTCCCCGGCTCGATGAGCCCCTTGGCCCAGACGATGTGAGGGATGCGCAGCCCCTCCTCGTAGTACACGTTGTCGTGGATCCACAGCCCGTGTTCCCCGAACGCTTCCCCGTGGTCGCCGGTCACCACCACGATCGTGTTCTCGTCGAGACCGGTCTGCTCGAGTCGCTCGAAGATCTTGGCGACGAAGGGGTCGACCACCTCCTCGTAGAGCTGATTGTAAAGACGCTCCTCGCACTCCTTGTTTTTGGCCTGACACTTGGGTTTGTGGTAACGGATCGGAAAGTGGTAGTTGATGTGCTGCAACGACGTGAAAAGAGTCATAAAAAACGCTTCTTTGGACGTTTTGTCCGCGGCCCACTCGAACGCGGGGTCGATGAGGGCCCAATCGTCGCCGTTGATGACCGTGGTTCGCTCACCGTGGAGCTGCTCCCGCCCGTAGTACTGCTCGAAGCCCATATTATGCACCAGGCGCGGCCGGGACTCGAACGCGCCGTTGGCGCTTTGGAAAAATGCCGTGCGGTACCCGAGCTCCTCGAGCACCTTTGGAAGACAGTTGTGGGGAAAATCCTCGGAGTGCTCGACAATGCGGCGCCGCATGTCCGGGTAGGCGCCGCAGTGAATCGAGAATATCGACTTCGACGAATGGGGCAACACCGCGCGCATGTTCGAAGCCCACAGCCCCTTTTTCGCCAGCTCGGCGAGAAACGGGGTGCGGTTCGCCTCGGGATCTCCGAACGACGAGCGCTTGTAGTTCGCGCTCTCAAGCATCACGATGATGACATTGCGCCTGGCGAGGGAGGCACCCGTCGTATCGACCTTGGGGCTGTGGATGCGGTTTTTCACGTCGAATATCGAGATTCCCGCAAGCTCGATCGCGGACACGACGAGGGCAGAGTGGATGCTCTTCGACATTTTCCGAATCCGTGGCCCGGCTTTTTGTATCGAGACGAGATGCCCCAAAAGCGCGACAGTGGCCACAGCGGCGAGCACGGCGCTCAGTTGCCAGCGCCGAAAAAAGGGCTCAGAGAAGATGCGACGGCGCAAAGGGAGCGTGCCGAGCACCCAACCGCCGACAAAGACGCCCCCGACCGCCCCGTACTTGAGGAGCTGGGTCGGCTCGACCACCTCCAACGCCACGGCGAGATTTTGGGCGAAGTTGGCCAAACCGACGGAGATGACCGACAAAGACAGCAAGTCGCCCGTGCTGCGCAGCCAAAAAAGGTTGACCACGCTCGCGACCAACATGGCCAGGCTCAGAGGTATCGTAACGCAGACGGCCTTGCGCCAGCGATTTTCGAACAGCAGCACCCCGGCGAAAAAGAATCCAAAAAAAGCCACGTCCGGCAAGCACACCAAGAGGCCGCGGGCCACGCCCACGTCGGCGTTTGGAGACAGGAGCCACAGCACCTTCGAGACGAGGACCAGGCCCATGGCGATGGTGCCGATGAAGACGCTCCATCGTAAAGCGGCGTTCACAGACAGGCCCACCGCGCGGTTGTTTTGCAACCTGGCGGCGACGTTGTCCCAAAATCGGTTTTTTTCTCTCGACAAGGCACCAGACCGGGGAAACAAAATATCCAAACCTCTTGCAATATACACAACACCGTCACGATATCGTCAAAGGCAGAGTAAATAGCATCTGAGATCCATTTTCAATGAGACAAACGGGCGCCTGTGCACAAAACCGCCAGCTCACAGGCAAAGCTACGAGGCGCGAAGCCCCCCTTGAACCACAAAATCGATCAAAATACGAAGTGGACAACAAAGACGCATCCGGCTTATTCTGGGTCACATCTTTTCACGGTAGCAAAAGGAGCGCACACGATGAACTTTTTTTACGGCGCGTGTTTGTTTTGTTTTTTTTCGGCAGGAGGGATTCTCAGTTCGTGCGTCGACAGCGATCCCCTGTGGGACGGTGAGGTTGCGGTCGCGAGGAGCGCTGTCCTAGACAGCAACAGCGGTGCCAAAACCATGCACGGGGATACGATTTCATCCGATACGACTCCGAGGCCCGGCCCCGGCATCGGGGGCTGGGAGACGAGCCACAAAGCTATGTTCGGGGCGTGTTCGACGGTGCTTATTCGCAGCGATGGGCGCCCCATGGTTTTGTGCACCGCATGGCTCGGCCGGGACCCCACGATAAGGCTCCTCGATCCGAGCTCCTCGGCCCGCTTGGCGAAGCTGAAGCTGCCGTCGGGAAGTCTGCTCGGCGGCGTGTACGCTTATCTCGACGACGCAGATCGCCTCGTGATGGTGGACGGAGATCAGAATTTGATCCGCGTCGGCGCTAAGAAAACGGGAAGACTCATCCGAAAATGGAGACTCTCGATCGAGCAGAGCGTCTCGCTGGCATCCGCGGTCACACACCACTGCGGAGGCGGCGATTGCGATGCCGTGGTGTCCATCAGCCCCGATGGTGACGGCGCGGTTTGGTTTGCGACCCGGGGGAGCGTCGTCGGGATCTACGATCCGACCCGCGACGACCTCCAGACCACTATTTTGGCGGGCGATGAGACCGTTCACAATTCCTTCTCCACCACCGATGACGGGCGGGCCGCCATCGCCACCGATCACGCGCTCTATCTTTTGGAAAAAGACGAAGCAGGACGTCCGTTTATCCGATGGCGCCGAGGTTACGACCGCGGCTCGGCTCGCAAACCCGGGCAACTCAGCTGGGGCACAGGAGCCACGCCCACCTTTTTCGGCCCCGGCGACGGGACAGACTATGTCACAATTACAGACAATACCGACGAAAAGATAAGTCTGTTGGTGTTTGATGCCGGCGCGGATTCGGACGGTGGCCGGCTGATCTGTCAGCACCAGCTCTTCGACGAGGGCGCGTCCGGCACGGAGAACTCCGCGATAGGGTTCGGGCGCAGCGTCTTTGTGGCCTCCACCTACGGCTACCCCTACCCCGCCGTTCCCGAAGGCGCGGGCCTCGCTGTCCCCGAATCGGCCGAGTTCAAAGGCGGGGTGGTGAGGATCGACGTCAGACCGGACGAGTCAGGGTGCGATTTGATTTGGCAAAACGACCTAAAATCTTGCGCGGTTCCCAAACTCTCCCTCGCGGACGAGCTCATCTACACCGTCGAACGCCGCTTCGCCGCTTCGATTTTCAAAGGCGCCTTTGACAGCTATCACTTCACCGCGGTCGATCCCGATTCGGGCGCGGTGATTCGTCAACAAGAGATGGGCAGCACGACCTTGCGCGACACCCTGCAGATGGCGGGGAATATCGGCGCGGGCGGCGTGTACTGGCAGGGAACCCTGGGGGGAATTACGCGCATCGCGCCGAAATAACTTTTTTTCAGACCTTTTTGCCCGACGAGACGGCGAGCTGGGTCCCTTGCTCCTGGCGGTGGTAGGTCACCTGCCGCGGGAAGGGGATCTCGACGCCCTGCTCGTCGAACGCCTTCTTGATGCGATGGCGCAGCTCGCGCTCAGCGGCCCACTGCTCTCCACTGCGGAGCTTGACGATGAGCCGCACCCCCACATCGGAGGCGTTCAGACCGACCACGCCCTGGGCCAGCGGCGAATCCAAGATGATGTCGCCGTGCTCTTCGGCCCACTTATCTCCCACCTCCTGGATAACCTTCAGCCCCCGAGCGACCTCCTCTTCGTACGCCAAGCCGACACCGACGATGGCGAGCATCCACTCCCGGCTCTTGTTGGCCACCCGAGAGATATCGCCGTTGGACAGATACCACAAGGTGCCGTCGAAGGCCCGCAGCCGGGTGACCCGCAGCCCCACGTGCTCAACCGTGCCGACGGCGTCCCCCACGGCCACGAAGTCTCCCTCTCGCAGCTCGTCATCCAGCATGAGAAAGAAACCGGTGATCACGTCCTTGACCAAATTCTGGGCCCCGAAGCCCACCGCCAAACCGATGATACCGGCCCCGGCCAGGAGGGTGGCCACGTCCACGCCCAGGTGATCGAGCGACATCATGGCCGCCGCGATGTAGGCGACCCAAGCGATGAGGCGCCGCAAGAGCGGCCCCAAGGAATCTGCCCGCCGCTTGTTGAGCGAGCGAGAGGCGACACCCGCCAGGAGGCGACCGGTGACCGCCACCGCCGCAAAGATCAACACCGCCACACCCAGGCGCATGACCAGCTCGGGTCCGCGGTCCCAAAGAAACCCAATCACAGCGTTCCAAAACTCCATCAATCCTCCTTACTCTTTCGCGTCCCAATCTTTAGATGCCTCCCAAAATAGCACAAGAAAAGCCGCGCAAACATTGCCCTGGTGCGGCGCGTTTATTGCCGCAGCACAAAAGCGGGCCCAGGCAATGTTTCTTGCTACAATATATTCTCGGGTTGATTTCGAAAAGGGGGTGGCATCGCGTGCACCTGTGTTTTGCAGAGACGCCCCAAAGCGAAAGAGGAAGACAGATGAAAAAAAACGGATTCGCAGTGCTCAATGTACTCTTGATGATGTTGACCGCTGTCGGTTGTTCCAAAAACGGCGACGCCAAAGACGAATCCTCCGACACTGGTATTACATCAGGAAATGATACTGATTCAGACACCCCCGGCCATACTGATTCAGACACCCCCGGCGATACTGATTCAGACACCCCCGGCCATACTGATTCAGACACCCCCGGCCATACTGATTCAGACACCGCGCCGGATTCCGGCAGCGAGGATGCGTGCGACCCGGGCGCAGGTGACGACTGCAGCCACCTCGGGACCATCGACGCTGTCTTCTTTGCCCAGACCCACGTTCAAAAACCCGACCACGAGTTGTTCAAGCTGGTCAGCGGTCGCGAAGCCCTGATCAAAATCCACGTCGTGGCGCCATCCGCGCCCAAGGCCCCGAAAGTGACGGTCACTTTGAGGCTCGGCGGGCAGACACACGAGCTGGTCGCCGAAGGCCCCGACGTGCTGCCCGAGTCCATACCCAGCGAGCCGGGGATCGTCGACCACTTCCAAAGCGACAGTTTCACCGCTGTCATCCCCGCGCACTGGGTCCTACCCGGTCTCGACGTGGAGATCGAGGCGGCCAAAGACAAGGTCACATTGAGCGATCTGAGAATCGGCGCCCCCACAAAGGTCATCATGAACATGTTCGACGTGCACTACTTCACCTCGTCCCCGGGTGACTACGATGAGGGCTGGAAAGAAGAGCTCGAAGCCAAATGGCCGGTCTCCGAGATCGAGCTCAGGAGGCTGGGGGACATCGTCTTCCCCGAGCTGGTGATCCCCGCCAGAGCCGGCGTCGCGGCCGCCCGGGTCAGCTCCAAGGACGATTATCTCGCCCAGACAGGGCTTGACTTCGATGGAGAGCAGGCCGCCGCTCTGCAGTGGAAAAGCGCCCTGAAGGCCGCAGCCGGAACAGGCGGCCGCGTCAGCTTGTACTACGTGAACATCTACGGGGTCTGGGCCGGTGGCCAAGCCGGTGGGTTCGGAGGCGTGGGCAACGGGACCAGCGAAGGGATCCTGCACCACGAGCTCGGCCACGCCCTGTCATTGCCCCACTGGGGCGACAACCCCGACTATCCCTACAAAGGCGACATGTTCGGGATCCCCGCGCCTGACATCTACAACGGGACCCACGCAGGGCCCACCTGGGCTTTCCACCCGCCCACCCGGGCTTTTATCCCGCCGACCGTGCAATCGAACTCGGTGGGCGGCACCGAGGGGACCTACAAGGCCGATCCCATGCAAGGAGGAGGCGTAGGAGATCAAGAACAGGGGTACATCTACCGGCATTTCTCCGATTACTCGGTCAACAAAATGCGCAATTATTTAGAGGGCCACGTGCTCGTCTGGAGCGAAGAGCTCAAAAGCTACGCCGGCTGGAATAGCGAATCCGGCGACTACAGCTCGGTGGTGGCAAACGACGGCGTCAAGTACCCGGTGGAACGCGATGCCGAGGTTGTCAGCGTGATGGCGGCGGTGAGCGCGGTGACCCCGGATGTCAACTTCGTCTACCCGCCCATCGGCCCCTACACGGCTGGATTGATCGACCTCTTCGACCCGTCCGACCCTGCGGATCGAGCCCGGGCCGACCAGCTCTTTTGCCCCTCGGGCGGCTGCGACGTGTGCCTAAAGATCGTCCAGGGGGGCGTGGAGAAGGTCGTCATGCTCGCTGCAACGTGGGATACGTCTGCCGATCCTCTCTCCGGGGGGAGCCTGACCACCCGCGCCGTCAACCTCCCACACAAAGACGGCGAAGTCACCGGCGCGCAGCTGCTTTTGACCCCGGACGCCGAGATCAACGGCCTGCCTGCGAACCCGGCCGTGCTGCGTTCCTGGCACAAGTAGGCTCTGCCGCGCTCGAGCCGGACGCGCCGCCCAACAAAGTCGCGATCTGTCGCTCCATCGACTCGTGCGATGCGACCCCGCCGTGCCTCGATATTTCCCGACGAGAACGGCTCACGTAGATCTGGGACGGGAAGATGGCGACCCCGAAAAAGTCGGCGAGCTGCCTTCCGCCTCGGTGATCGATGTTGATCTCGAGGAGCTCGAGCCTTCCTTGGTGCCGCCGCTCCAGCGCGTCGAGCCAGGGCGCCATAATCTCGCACGGCGGGCAGTGATCCCGGGTGAACGCGATCATCATCGGCAGGTGCTCACCCGGCTCGTCACACACGCGCCTTTCTTCTTGCCCGGCATCCGCGGGCCTGCTCGCTCTTTGCGCGCCTTTGTCGCCTGGGTCACCGCCGGTCTGTTGGCGGCAGCCCAGCGAGAGCCCGAGCGCGATTCCGATGGTCAAAAAGGCTCGCATGTGTTCAGCATAAAAGAGTCGCATGAGAAAGTCCCGAACGAGTTGCGTTCTTCTATCAGCATCGACAGCCTTCGCGGCCTGTGGCCTCGCAGCGCTGATGCTCTGCTGCGGGTGCAGCTTCGGCTCCGCGGTTGAGCCTCGCCCCGCTGACACCGAGCAGCCCCAGGTCGCCTCTTCCGAGGGGGTCATCGGGCCCAGCGTCGAGTTTTTGTCTATCGAACGCCCGCTTTTGGGTTCGCGCCCGGGAAGGCGCGAGCGAACGTCGCTCAGGCGCAGCGGCGACGGCTGGAAGATCGAAGAGCCGGTGACGGCGGATGCCGACGAAGTGACCGTCACGCGCATGCTCGATGCTCTTTGGGGGCTCGGAAAGGCGCGTTCCGTCGCCAGCCAAGGCTCCCGAGCCGCGCTCGAGGGCTTCGAGCCAACCTCGGCCATCGAGATCACCGTTGTCGACGGCGGCCGGGGTCCGAGGAGAGTCGTCCTCGGACCCGAGCGCCGCGGCAAGACCTACTTCAAAGTCGACGGCAAGACCGGGGTCTTCGAGCTCGATGGCCGCATCCGCCGGGTCTTCGATCGCGAGCTTCGGCAGCTGAGAAAGAGGAGCATCACGCGCTTCGACCCCGCCCAGATCGAGCGCGTCAAACTCTCAAATGCCAAAGGCGAGCTGGAGTTCGAGCGAGCGGGCGAGGACCGAACCTTTCACCCCATCGGGCGCACCTTCACGAATTTCGACGTGGTCAGGGCCGAGCAGACAGCCTCGGTGCTCGCCATGCTAAGCGCGGTCGACTTCGTGGACGAGGACCCCGGACCGCAGGTGACCGGGCTCAGAGACGGCGCCGCTCGTGTGACCTTCACTGTCCGGGAGAATAAAACCACCCGCGTTCGCAGCGTCGTGATAGGCAGCGCGATCGAGGCGCGAAGACTGCGTTACCTCAAGACCCAGCGGTCGCCGCAGATCTTTCTCGTGCATCGCCACATCGTCGATTTCCTGATCGCGCGGGCGGGCGACTTCAGCCGCACGGACGAGGAGATCCGCGCGCTCGAGCAGGCCCGGAAGTTCGCGCGAGCCCACGCGGCCGAGCACCAGAAGAGAAAAAACCAGGCCGCGCGCGACACCGCGAGCCACGAAAGCACGCTCCCCGAGCGATATCAGATCACAAAACCCCTGCCCGAAACGGTGATTCAAGCGCTGAGACGCGCCGACGTCAGAAACGACGCCGATAGAACCCGTTGAGCGCGGGGCTCACTTGACCGGGATATTCTCGCACACGCCGATCTCGAGGATGACGTAGAGCAGCACGTGCTCCTGGGGGGTCAGCACCGGGGTGATGGTGTTGGAGGTCTCGTAGACGGAGTAGAAGACCTTCCCGTAGTCGAAGTTATAGGTCACCATCAGCGGCGAGCCGGGGTACTTCCCAATGTCGGTGACCCAGGTGTACGGCCTCACCACGCCGTCGTCCTCTTTGAGGCCGTGACCGTCATCCACCTCCTGGGTGCCGTCTATCTTGACGTAGCCGTTTGTGAAGTTGACGCCCTGAGGGTTCTGCCCGGCGACCGCCTGCAACCACGCGGATAGGTCTTCGTCCTCGAGCCGGCCGGTCGTGCTGTAGTCGAGGGAGCTGATGCGCCCCACGTCGAAACCGGTCTGCGCCTCCCCGCCATAAAACTCGATGTACTCGGGGAACGCGGCCTCGGTCCAAAGGGCGGTGCAGCAGGAGTTGTAGACCTTGCCGCCCTTGGAGACGAACTGACGAATCTTTTCGGCCTGCTCCTTGGCGAAAGCCACGGTGGTCGCGTCGGAGGGGCACGGGAGGAAGATCATGTGGTAGCTGTCGAGGGTCGCTTGGTCCTTGAAGAGCTCAGATGTCGGCGGAT
>JAABTR010000360.1 GCA_011389755.1 Deltaproteobacteria bacterium
TTCCTTCAAGGGGATGAGATCCATGCCGCAAAGGGGGCATAGCCCTGGCTCGGGCTGCTTGACCTGGGGATGCATGGAGCACGTCCAGGTCGTCGAAGCGGCTGCTTCACTGGCGGGTACCTTGCCGTGATCGGCGTGATCGCCACCTGCGGCACCGGAAAACAGGGGCGACATCACGAGCCCGAGACCAAAGGCCAGGGCGACAAGGAGGCCGATAACGATGACGCGCTTTTTAAAGATCTCTTTTATGTTGATGTGTTTCATCGTGCTTCTGGGTCCTGCTTTTTTGTGGTGCTGTCGGATGTTATGTCGTGGCCAACGAGGTTCTCGAGGGTCGCCCAGCTCCTGGCGTGAGCCGTCTGGATGTCGATGAGCTGAACTTTGAGGTCGAGCAGGTCTCGCTGAGCGAGGAGTATGGCGGCAATGCCCCCCCTGCCGCTCACATAGGCGCCGAGCACCGATTCGAAGACGCTCTCGGCCTGGGGAACCAGGGTCGTCTCGTAAAGGATCATTCGCCGCTTGGCATCCCTGATTTTCGCGCGCACCGCGTGAAACTCGGCAACCGCCCTGTCTACAGCGGCGCGGCCATCGGCGCGGTAAGCTCTGGACTCTGATCTGTGCGCCTCCACGCCCTCCTTGTAGTTTTGCTGCCACAAAGGCACCGAGACGCTGGCGCCGACGAGAAACGCATCCTTGCCGCTGTCCGGCACGTCCGGCATGGAGGTCTCGCCGGTTTCAATCCAGTCCACGCCGAGACTGAAAGAGGGAAACCGGCTCGCACGCTCCTGCTCTGCCGCGGCCTCGCTCGCCCGGGCCAGCTCTTCGAAAGAGTTAATAAACGGGTGGCTTCGAACGAATACCAGCAGTTGCCGCTCGTTGATGGCGACATCGCGCGCGGCCGGTGAGGAGACCACGGTCACGGGCATGGACTGGGGCGCGCCGATAACGCCGCGGAGGAGCGCCCTCACTTCGGCGGCCTGCTCATCGAGGGCATAGAGCAGATCCTCGGTGCGCGCCGTGGTGAGATCGATCTGCTGCTGGTCCGCCAGCTCGATTTGACCGGTCATCAAGAGCCCGCCAGCGGACTCGGACAACCCCTTGAGGATCGTCAGGTGCTCCTCGTGCACCTTCCGGACCGTTTGAATGCCCCAAAGCGACCAGTACTTCTCCTCTACGGCGGCCTGGATCGCGATGGCCCTGGCGTCGAACTGCCGCTGCAACGCTTGGGCCCTGGCCGCGGCCGCGTTCGCGCCGGCGCTGAGGCGAGTGGGCCACGGGAAGGATTGCTTGAGGCTCAGGCGATGTCGCTGCGGGCCGACTCTCGTCTCCACATTACTTACGTAAAACGAATAGCTGATGACCGGATCCGGCAGCCGACGCGCCTGGGCGATCCGATTGACGCCGGCCTGCCACCTCTCGAACAGCGCCTCGAGCTCGGGGCTGTTTCGCATGGTGTAGGCCACATAGCTCTCGAGGGTGCCGTCCGGTACCTCGTTCGAAGCTTTGCCATCATTCTCGCGGCGGGATTCGGAGCCCGCGAAGGGGTTTTTGCGGCTGTCGAGTTCACGCCTCGCTGTGTTCTCATTCATGGTGGCGCAGCCGAAACCGGCGCCAGCCAGCATCGCCAAGATCACGAGTTTCGAGGCAGGTGCGATATTTCCTTCTTGGTTCTGTCTTTTTGCCATGTACACTTCCCGTCTGGCTACGCCTCGTTGGGCCGGAGTGGCACCGAAGCAAAAAATGAGCCAAATCGTAACATGCTAATAATACGAGAGTATGAGCTTTATCCATCAAGGCAATGGAGAATATTCTCAAACAGGGTTCGGAATATTTTCAGTTCAGCTTTTTGGCGTGACCATGGGGGCACTTCCGTGTTCGTTTCACCGATTTTCTTGGGTGTCTTTGAGAATATTCTCCAACAGTGGGATGGCGCCCGTGGGGGGAGTCTCAGTTATGTAAAAATTCCGGGCAGATACGTTTTTGGCATGGAGGCTGCATTCACCTCCGGCTCAACACGCCGTTGACGCGGCACAACTTCAGGAGAAGATTGTGAGAGTAAAAAACATCGTTGCGTTCGTAAGCATAGCGAGCTTGTCTGCCTTTGTGATGGTCGGCTGCAAAAAGAGCAATGGGCCAGCCGAGGAGGCTGCCCATGATCACGCAGGACATGATTACGCAGGACACGATCACGCAGGTCACGATCACGCGGCGCCGGCTCCAGAGCCGGTCCCAGCGCCGGAGGCCAAAGAGGAAGCGGCGGCGAGGCCCATTAAGAATGGGTTTGATGCCATGCCTGCCCCGGGGACCGAAGCCTTCTGCCCGGTGATGAAACAGGACTTTAAAGTTGCCGAGGATTCGACATTTTCCGTGCATGAAGGCAAGGTGTACGTTTTTTGTTGCCCGATGTGTAAACCAAGATTTGAAGCAGACCCCGAAAAATATATCGGCGGATGATCGTGGTGGTCTTCGCTCTAAAGAGGCCTCGTCATGGGAGACAAGGCATCGAAGATATTCG
>JAABTR010000361.1 GCA_011389755.1 Deltaproteobacteria bacterium
ATCGACGATGGCTTCGCGCGCGGCTGCGCGCGCCGGCTGTGGTCGTTGCTCGCCGCCTCGGCGCTGCTGCTCATCGCCTTTGATGTGTCGGCCAGGGCAGGTGGCGGAGGCAACTATGTGGGGAGCGGCGGTTCAACCGGGGATGGGGGCGGCGGTGGCGATGGGGTCGCAGCGCTTGTCTATCTGGCGTTTGCCTATCCCGAGATCGGGGTGCCGGTGCTCGTCATCGTGGTCATCGTCAGTCTTGTAAAACACAGGCGCAACCCGAACCGGACCACCTCTCGCGCCGTCAGAAGTCTCGAGCAGATCGGGGCGGCAGACACTTCGGCGCTTGCGGAAGTGGTGTCGCGAGATCCTGGATTTGACGAGGCCGCGTTTCTGGCTCGTGTGGGCAAGGCAGAGGGGCTCGTTCAAAAAGCGTGGTGTGCGGGCACGATGTCACCGGTCAGAAACCTGCTGAGCGACGGCCTCTTTCGCCGCTTCGAGACGCAAGCTTCGATTTTGGAGCACCAAAAAAAGCGCAACCTTGTTTCTGACCATCGCGTCCTGCGCACGCGACTTCACGCCGTGGAGCACGACGAGCACTTCGATACAATTCACGTGGCTGTCGAGGCCGAGGCACGCGACGTGGAGGTGAGCAGCGGGCTGGATCCCGAGCGGGCACTGAAGGAAGTGCTGAAAGCTCCCCTCGAGCAATATACCGAGATCTGGTCGTTCTTGAGACGTCCCGGGGCGATCACCATCGCGGACAGGAGCCTCACTGACGGGTCGTGCCCGAGCTGCGGAGCGCCTCTCGAGGCGGGGCAGACGAGCAAGTGCGACCACTGCCAGGCGATCGTCAACTCCGGTGAGTACGACTGGGTGCTCGCTGAGATTACCCAACCGGTTGAGTGGCGCCCCTCTTCAATCGGAGCGGTGCCGGGACTGGCCGAATTGACCGAGGCTGACCCGGGGTTCAATCGTCAAAGCGCCGAAGATCGGGCGTCGTATGCCTTCTGGCGCTGGATGGAAGCCCTCATAACTGGTCAGACGCGCCCACTGGCCAAGTGCGCGAGTGCTCAGATGCGGGCATCGGTGGAAGAGACGATGCAGCGGGGTGGCCCGACCTATTTTAAGACCGCCGTCGGTTCTGTGGATTTGGTGGCGTGCGAAAAGGGCGAGCAGGGCGAAAGGGACCGGTTCCATGTGAAGATACTATGGAGCAGCGCGCGCACGCCCGATGATCTCCCCTCGCCGGCGGCCAGCGTGGTGACGCTCGCGAGGGACGCGGGCGCACAGGACCTCGGGGGACTCTCCTATGCCCGCTGCCCCGACTGCGGCGCGCCTCTTACCGAGAACGATTCGCCGCGCTGTGACTATTGCGACGCAGATCTCGCGGCGGGCAAGAGGGACTGGGTGTTGGAGCAGGTTATTTATCCAGAGGAGCTCCGAGTTGTTACCCGCCGCGCGAGGGCTCGACAGGGCAAAGGGACCCCGGGGAGGCAACTGCCCACCTCATTTACGCCGGATATGGGGAACCCAAGGGAGCGAAGACTGCTGCTGATGCGCATGGCCGCGATCATAATGGCAGATGGAGTCGTGACGAAGCAGGAGCACAAGCTGCTTAGGACCGCCTCCAAGAGGTGGGACGTGCCGCTCGATGCGATTCGGCCGATCCTCGACGGTCAAGTGGATCTTGAGACCGTCAATACCATGCGCCCGTCGGATCCAGCGGGGTTTTTCACTGGTTTGGTCTCGGCCGCTCTCATAGACGGTCGCGTCGACTCGAAAGAGGAGAAGCTTCTGCTCGATGTGGGTCGCAACCTCGGTATTGGGGAGACTGAAGCGCGAGAGCGGATCCGATCGCTGGTCAAGGCGGCCAAATCGCAGCGGGTGGGCTGAGGTTTTTCGCGCCCCGGGTGCCGCCGACCTCGCAGAAGCCACACCGGCTAGAAGTGATACTCGTAGACAGAGTTCGTGTTCACGTCGCTCCGGCTCGAGCCGGATACGGCTTTCCAGTTCAAGCCGTCGTCGGAGAACTCGAGGTGAAAGGCGTCGGGGCCGTCCGTGAAGGCCGTCGAGTCGCCCCAGACCCTCAGCCCGGTGACGTTCACCGGGTTGGAGCCGAAATCAACGGCAACCCACTGGGGAGGACTCGCGTCGTAGGGCGCCGTCGTGGAGAACGTTCCTAGCATGGGCTGCCACGCGCTATTCGCAGACCCGGAGGTGGTTCCATCGAACGCTTTCCAACCGGCACGCTGAAAGGCGGAGTGAGACGAGTAGTCGATGACGGCGGTGTTGCCTCCGATGGTTCCCGTGTCGATTCCGCTCATGCCGTTAGCGAGCCAGGCCGAACCCGCTTCGAACTCAACCTCGAAGACCAATGTGCTGCTGGTCTGCGTCGCCGTCGAATCGACGACAAATCTGTAAAAGCGATGACCGCGGTGGGCGTTTGCGGTCACGATCCGCGGCGTGGAGTAATTTCTTAGGGCGTCGAAGGCGTAGAGGGCATAGGTGTAGTCGTTTCGGGTCATCACCGAGGTATCGCGGAAACTCTCGGCGGTTCCGACATAGACGATCTCCTCTGCGCCGACCGACCCCGCGGTGTAGACGTCGCCGTCCACCGGCGAAAACGCGAGCGGAGCGTCCGAGCCCCTGACGATCATATATCCGGCCGTGTCCCCGTTGCCGTCTGAGTAGGTGAGCGTGATCTGGGCGTCGTCGTTGCCGGTCTCCACACGGCACGGGGGGTTGGGCGCCGAGGTGCCGTCGCCGCCCCGGTCGGCCCACGTGTAGTGAGGAGCCGAGTGCGAGGGGACAGCGCCGGCGGACTCGGGAATGAGCCAAAAGGCGTCCTCGTTCCAATATCTCAGGTCAAAGACGTCGGGCACCGGGAGGTCGGATCCGCCGACAATTTGATAGCCGGTGACGTTCACCACGTGGGTGCCGAAATCGATCTCCACCCATTGCTCCGGGGTGCCGTCAAACGGAGCTGTGGCGTCAAACGTGGCGTAATCTGTGCTCCAGACACCGAATCCCCCATCGAACAGGTTCCACGGAGCGTAGGTCTCGAAATAGTTCGAGGCCGAAATGTTCGCTATTGGGTAGCTGCCGATAGAACCTGTATTCGAGCCCGTGACGGCGTTTTCGGCCCACTGGCCGTCGATCTGGAGACGCAGCTCCTGAGCGATGAGGTAGGTGTCTTCGGCGTTGACCGACTGGACGTAGAAGCGAAAACGACCGCGGGCATCGTCGGCCATAGTGAGCGCGCCGTCGGTGATCGGCGCGGAGTATTCGTAGTCTTTGTTGTATGCATAAACGGCGAAGTAGTAGAGCCTGCCTTCGTTGAGCTGGGCACCTTGGTCGTCATCCTGGACGAGGGTATTTTCCCCGAAATAGACGACTTCTCCAGCTGAAACGAGCTCTCCAGCGCTGTACGAACGCCCCGCCTGCGGCGCCCACGCGATCGGCGAGGTCGATCTCAGCACGAGAAATCCCGCCGTCCCGCCCCCGCCGCTCGTCCAGTTGACGTCCGCGCTGATCCGCGTCATGGCCAGAGATAAAGAGCTTGGGGGCACAGGCAGTGCGTCCGTGTCGGCATCGGTGCCGCTGACGGTGGTATCCGCGTTTGTGTCGTCGCCCGTGTCGCTACCGGTGTCGTCGCCCGTGTCGCTACCGGTGTCGTCGCCTCCTGTATCCGCGCCCGTGTGAGCGTCCGAGTTTACGTCCGTATCGATTTTGTTATCGGTATCGGCCGGTTCCCCAGAATCAAAGCCCGAATCATCCCACGCGTCGCTTTCCACCGAGTCGTCTTCGATCGGGCTGATTTCGTAGCCTATTCGTCCGCAGGCGACCGCACCCCAGAGGGTGCACAAGGTCATGACGTTCACCGCGGCGGTGGAATACCTTTCCATTTACTAAACTATGAAAGTATTCTCCCAAAAGTCCATCCGCTAGAACACGCCAGCGCCCCACAAGCTTTTGCGTAACCGGCCCAATTTAAAAGCCTTCAAGGCTGAGCGCCGCTGTCTTGCGGCGCGGTGAGGCAACCTGTGCCCCCGACGGTATAGTGGCGGGCGATGGCGGTGAACTCCTCGACCTGGTTCGCGATCCACTCGTGATCCCGGCCGAGCTCCCGCGCCATGAGCCCCGCCACCTTCGGCGCCGCTTCGATGGCCGCGCGCGCGTCGAGCAGTAGGCAGCGCGTCCTCCGGGCGAGGACGTCGTCGACGGTCCGGGCCATCTCACGGCGGACGGCCCAGGCCACTTGCCCCATGGTGATGTCCAGGTGCGGGTGGATGGTCTCGCGCAGCTCATCGGCGGAGCGTTCCAGGTCTTCGATGGCCGGGGCGTCGGAGCCGTAGCAGCACAGCCGCTTAAACTTCTCGGCGTGCTTGTGGAAGCCGTGGATGCGGAGCATCTTGGTGATGCACGGCTGTGGGTCGACGTCGGCGAGCACCTCGGCGTGGTCGATGAGATCTTCGGCCATGTGGCGGTAGGTCGTCCACTTGCCTCCGGCGATGGTCATGAGCCCGCTCTTGGAGACGGTGATCGTGTGGTCGCGGCTGAGCTTGGAGGTGTTGGCGTCGTCGGCTGCTTTGACCAGTGGACGGACGCCTGAGAACACGCTCAAGATATCGTCCTTGGTCGGCGGCCTGTCCAGGTAGTCGTGAGCGTTTTCGAGGATGAACTCGATCTCTTCCATGGTGGGGACAGGCTCCAGAGCCGGAGCAGCCACCGGAACGTCGGTGGTGCCGATGACGACCTTGTCGTGCCAGGGGATGGCGAACAGCACCCGGCCGTCGGCGGTGTGTGGCACCATGATCGCGGTCTCGCCAGAGAGGAAGGATTTGTCGAGGACGATGTGCACTCCGGTGCTCCCAGCGATCATCGGCTGGGCGTCGGGGCGGTTCATCTTGCGGATGTCGTCGGCGAACGGGCCGCAGCAGTTGATGACCACTTTGGCGTCGATTGACAGCTCTTTGCCCGACTCGGCGTCGTGGGCGACGACCCCCTGGACCATCCCCTCCGCGTCTTTTTTAAGATCCACCACGCGGCAGTAGTTGACCATCGCCGCGCCCTGCTCGGCGGCGGTTTGAACCATGTTGACGAGCATGCGCGCGTCGTCGAACTGCCCATCGTAATAGACGACGCCGCCGCGCAGCCCCTCGAGCTGGATGGTGGGGATGTGCTCGAGGGTCTCTGGGATGTCGAGGATCTTGCTCTTGCCGAAGCCGTAGCGGCCGGCGAGCATGTCGTAGACCTTCATGCCCACCCCGTAGAACGGCGCCTCCCACCAGGTGTAGTTGGGCACCACGAAGGCCAGGTTGTCGACCAGATGGGGCGCGTTTTGCCGCATGATGCCCCGCTCTTTGAGCGCGTCCATCACCAACGGGAGGTTGCCCTGCTGCAGGTAGCGCACTCCGCCGTGGACCAGCTTGGTGCTGCGGGAGCTCGTGCCCTTGCCGAAGTCGGACTGCTCGAGCAAGACGACGTCGTAGCCCCGCGACGCTGCGTCCAGCGCTCCGCCCACCCCCGTGGCGCCGCCCCCGATGAACAGCATGTCCCACGGCTTCTTCCGGGCTTCAATGCGATCGATGATTTCGCTGCGGTGCATGGCGAACCTCCTCGGTTGTGTCAAAAAAAAAGACGGTGCCATTAAAAGACGCGCGCGTCCAGCGAGGGAACGCGCCGCTGCTCGCGGCGCGCGGCACCGACGGGCAGCGAGATGGTGCAACTCAAAAATTTCCAACCAGCTCCGCCAGGGCAGGGCAGTCCACGAAGGGGTTGCGGTTTTTTTGGTAGAGCTCGATGCGATCGCTTCGGGTGCGTTCGCGGTCGTCGACCGGGTCGTCTTCGTGCCAGCGGCGCAGCACCGCTTCTTCTTCGTCGGCGATGCACCTGTCGGCGTCGGGGCAGCCCAGGGTGGTTTTGTCGTCGTCATCGATGGCGATAGAAGTGTCGAATCGGTAGCGGGCGACCATGTAGAAGTGGGCGCGGGCGATGTCGCCGCGGCGCTCTGGCCGCACCTCGTATCGCCAGTGTCCTTGGCATTTGATGACCCGCGAGGCCCCCGCGCCGGGGTCGCACGCGCAGTCCGCGGTGGGGATGTTCTGCTCCATGCAGGCCCACGGGCAGCTGGTCTCAGTGGAGACGGGGCAGCCGTCTGCGAAGTCGTAGTTGGAGCGGGCGTTGTTCACCCTGGTGTCGGCCGCGAACAGTTGGTAGAGGTCGCTTCTAGCGGGCTCGTCGTAGTCGAACTGGCTCTGGGGCCAGGAGTGCTCGGCGTTGAAGTACTGTGGCGCCCCGACCGAGGGGACGCCCTGTGGCGGCTCGATGGAGCGCCCCGAGTAGATGCACTCGACTCTGCCGTCGACGAGGTCGACATCGGTGAAGATGAGGTACTTTGCGAAATCGTATCCCTGGCTCTCGTGCCCGCGGACTGCGTTGTGGAGCGCCTCGAGGAGGGCGTCGTCTTGGAGGCCCACGTACGGCTGGCACGCCTCGGGGGACATGTCCGGGCCGGTGTCCGAGTCGATCGTCTCGGTCTCGGCGGTTTCCGTGTCGACGGTTTCCGTATCGTGCGGTGCCGCGCCTGTGCCCGTCCCATCGAGAGTGTCGTGGCTGCCGCTTTCGGTCTCTGACTCGGTTCCACCTCCCCCGTTTCCGGTTCCAGTCCCTTCGTCGCTACCAGAGCCGCCCTCGGAATCGGTTCGCTCGGTGGAGGTGGTGCCGGCTGGGTCCGAGGACGCAAAATCCGAAGAGCTCTCCGGCTCCGAGTCACACCCAGCGAAGCACAAGGTCAAAGTCGCCGAAACCAAACCGAGAATCACAAGCTGTTTCAAAAGGCAGTACAAATCGCGCTCCTCACTTTGTCGAAAGTTCAACACGTGAACCTCATCCTAGCGCGACTGTGCGGC
>JAABTR010000060.1 GCA_011389755.1 Deltaproteobacteria bacterium
ACTGCGTCTGCCGTTTTCAGGTGTGAACGCGCAGTCGAAGATCGGCAGGTGCTCATCGGCCATCTCGGCCGCCCCCTCGATGGTCCCGGTCACGTCGATGTGCGCCACGATGGATTCGATCTCACTGGATTCGTAGCCCAACCTGCGCAGCGCCTGCCTGACCGAGTTGTTGACGATCTTCAGCATCCCGCCGCCCACGAGCCGCTTGTATTTCACGAGGGCGATGTCGGGCTCGACCCCGGTGGTGTCGCAGTCCATCATGAACGCGATGGTCCCCGTGGGCGCGAGCACCGTGGTCTGAGCGTTGCGCATGCCCCACTCCCGGCAGCCGTCCACGGCGTCTTCCCAAGACTGCCGCGCCGCTTGCACCAGGGTCGGTGACGCCAGGGCCGTGTCGATGTCGTCCAAGGACCGCGCGTGGTGCTCGAGGACATCGCACATCGCCTCCGCGTTTGGTGCGAACTGCGAAAACGGTCCCATCTGCTCGGCGATACGTCCTGACTGGGCATAGGCTTCGCCGGTCATGAGCGCCGTGATGGCCGCGGCGTACGCGCGCCCCGCGTCGCTGTCATAGGGCAACCCGCGGCTCATGAGCAAGGCGCCGAGGTTGGCGTAGCCAAGGCCTAAAGGCCTGTAATTCTTCGAATTTTCTGATATTTCATCCGTGGGATAGCGCGCGCTGTCGACGATGATTTCCTGGGCGGTGATCATCAGATCCACCGCGTGACGGAATCTGGGGACGTCGAACTCCCCGTCTTCCTTAACGAAGCGCAAAAGGTTCAAAGACGCCAGGTTGCAGGCGGAGTTGTCGAGAAACATGTACTCCGAGCACGGGTTCGACGCGTTGATGCGGCCGGACGCCCCGCATGTGTGCCACCTGTTGATCGTGTCGTCGAACTGCAGCCCGGGATCGCCGCACACGTGAGTCGCTTCGGCGATCTGGCGCATGATCTCCCTGGCCGGAATGCGCTCGAGGGGCTTTTTATCCAAAACGGCGCGCGTCTGAAACTCGCGATCATCGACCACGGCGCGCATGAATTCGTCACTCACCCGCACCGAGTTGTTGGAGTTTTGGAAGAAGACCGACCCGTAGGCCTCCCCGTTGAGGTCTCCGCTGTAGCCCGCCTCGATGAGGGACCAGGCCTTCTTCTCCTCGCTCACCTTGCAATTGACGAAGTCGAGGATGTCGGGGTGGTCCACGTTGAGGATGACCATTTTCGCCGCGCGCCGCGTCTTTCCGCCGCTCTTGATGACCCCCGCGAACGCGTCGAAGCCCCGCATGAAAGAGACCGGCCCCGAAGCCATGCCGCCGGTGCTCAGCTTCTCCTTGGACGACCGCAGCGACGACAAGTTGGTGCCCGAGCCCGACCCGCCTTTGAAGAGGCGGGCCTCTGTCGCGGCCAGCGAGAGGATCGACTCCATCGTGTCGTCCACGGAGTTGATGAAACAGGCAGAGGCCTGGGGCTGCTCATCGATTCCGACGTTGAACCAGACGGGGCTGTTGAACGATCCCAGCTGACGGACGAGCAGGTAGGTCATCTCGTCTTCGAATATCCGGGCGTCCTCCTGCGTGGCGAAGTACCCGTCCTTGCGACCCCAGCCCCCGATGGCGTCGACCACGCGATCGATGATTTGGCGTACGGAAGTCTCCCTGTGCCCTTGGCGAGAATGGGAGCGGAAATACTTTGAGACCACCACGTTGGTGGCGAGCTGGCTCCAAAAAGCGGGAACCTCGACGTTGTCGAGTTCGAAGATCACCTCGCCTTTTTCGTTGCTGATGTTCGCCGAACGCTTCTCCCATTTGATCTCGTCATAGGGGTGCACATCGGCGCGGGTGAAGACCCGGTGAAAACGGAGTCCGCAAAGGGGCTCTTTGCTTTCGCCGAACGCATCGTCTCGTTGCCCGACTCCGACGGTCTGCTCAGTGCTGCTCATTGGGCTCCTCCTCAAAGCAAAGGGCTCCGGCTCGAAACCACCAAAAGTGGGTTGTGTTTCTTCATTTTTAGACCCGAACAAATCCAGTGTAATTGGATGCCCCTTTTTTATCGGCCTTCTGTACAGATGTCAAGGTTCTGGGAGGTTTTTCTACCAGATATTGTGTGCCATCACAAAAACAGAAACAATATTTAGTATGTACTGGACATTTCCACAGCATCTCCACAGCCGGTTCGGGCCTCTCTTCGTTACACTAATATTGTAATAACATCGGCCGTGAAGTCACCGCAGCTGAGCCGGCTTCGGCGCAGGAACATGCCATTTTTTTGCCAAGGGATCCAGATCTGATCTTAAATGATCGCATGCGTGAACGAGCAACCGAAGACTCCGTGGAACGCTCCTCGGCCCCGCTTTTGAGCCTCCGGCGCGTCAGCCGGTTCTACAAGCCGGAGAGACCGGCCTTGTTCGACGTCTCGTTCGATGTCTTTCCAGGCGAGTTCGTGTACGTCTGTGGAGCCTCGGGTGCCGGCAAGAGCACCCTGCTCAGATTGCTGCAAGCGTCCGAGGAGCCCGACACAGGGGCCGTCATCTTCGGGGGTCACGACATCCGCAATTTGCGGCCCGTGGCGATCTCTCTTCTGAGGCGGCAGATCGGAATCGTGTTCCAAGATTTTTTCCTGGTGCCCGAGGCCACCGTGGAGCGCAACGTCGGCCTGCCCCTCGAGGTCTGCGGCGTGGCTCCTGCGCAGATCGCCCAGCGGGTGCGCCAGGTCCTCAAATGGGTCGGACTTGAGAGACACCTCGGCGATCTCGCGGGCTCTCTTTCGGGTGGCGAACAGCAACGGGCAGCCATCGCCCGGGCCCTGGTGGGGTCACCGAAGCTGATCCTCGCCGACGAGCCCACGGGGAGCTTGGACGCCTACAACGCCGACTTCGCCCTCGAGCTTCTGGAGGAGGCCAGCGTGCGAGGCACGACGGTCATATTGGCGACCCACGACCGCATGCTCATGGCGTCGCGACCCCACCGGGTCATCGCGTTCGAAAACGGACGGCTCGTCGGCATGTCGTCTCCGGGTCCCAGGACCGAGCCCGGGCGCCGCAACGACACCTCCTTGCAGAAGGTCGGATAGATGAGCATGTTCCTGCACCGCACATACTACGTCTTCAGAAGGGCCGCCGACGGCGTCAGGCGCCGCCCCTTACTTCATCTGCTCTCCCTCTTGACCCTCGTGGCGGCTTTCATGAGCTTCGCCGGCACGCTTGTGACCGCCATCAATATCGACGCTCTCCTAGGTCGATGGGTAGGCTCCGGCCAGATCACGGTCTACGTCAAAGAAGGCGCCACCGACTCGGACTATCAGCGGCTGTCAAGTGCTATCGAAGCTCTGCAGGGAGTGGCGTCGACCCGCGTGGTGACCCCTTCGGCGGCCCGCAAGAGGCTCGTCGCCGACCTTGGCGACTACGCTCAGACCGCGGCCAGCCTGCCCGACGGCGCTTTCCCCGGATCCATCGAGGTCCACTTGCAGCCCCGTGCGTCTCGGGACCAGACCGTGAGGCAGGAGATCGCCGCGCGCATCGCCCGCGTGAACCTCGTGGAGCAGGTCGACGCTTATGATGAGTGGTTCGACACGATCTCCGCGCTGAGCCTCGTGGGTCGACTGGCGGCTTTGGGACTGGGGCTGCTGGCCCTGGTGGTCTCCGTCATGGTGGTCGCGTCCGTGGTCCGCGCCGGCATCTCGGCTCGGAGCCGGGAGATCGAGGTCCTCAAGCTGGTGGGCGCCACCCGCCGCTTCGTCGAGGCGCCTTTCCTCATCGAAGGGGCGAGCCAGGCCCTCATCGCCATGGCGCTAGCGGTTTTTGGTTTCGAGTTGGTCTTCAACTACGTGCAGGGCATGACCACGGACGTGATGCCGCTCATCGGCGCGAGGTCCCTCGTGGGGCTCGCTCCCAAGACGATGGCGTGCCTGCTCGGGGCGAGCGCGCTGGCCGGGCTCTTCGGCGCGAGGCTGTCTTTGTCGCGAGCCTCGAAGGTTTGAACGTCATGACAAGAAGACTCCGGGCCCTCAGGGCCATGGCGCTTATCTGTTTGGCGGCGGTGACCGCCATCGACCCCGCCTCCGCTTCGACCGGCGAGCTCTCCTATGTCTCGGACGAAGAGCTCGCCGCAGAGATCGAAAGGCGCAAAGAGGATATCGTCCGCACCCAAGGTCGGGTCGCCACCCTCGCGCTTCAACTCGAAGAAGCCGAGGAATCCGCCGGGCGCGCACAGACGAGCGAAGAAAAGATCGAAGAGATCGTCGTCTCCAAGATGCGCGTCTTTTACAAG
>JAABTR010000061.1 GCA_011389755.1 Deltaproteobacteria bacterium
GAATCCGCCGGGCGCGCACAGACGAGCGAAGAAAAGATCGAAGAGATCGTCGTCTCCAAGATGCGCGTCTTTTACAAGCTCACCCGCTACGGAGGCTCCTTGAGGCTCCTTTTAGGTTCACGAGAACCAACCGAGCTGCTCTTTAGACTCCGCCTGCTCGAGCGCCTTTTGTCCGACGGCCTCCAGGCTCGTCGCCAGGCCGGTCTGCGCGTGGTTGAAGCCACTGCCACGATTCAGCGCCTCTCAAAGGAGCAAGAGTCGGCGACGCGCATGCTGGAGATGCTGCAAAAAGCCCTTTCGGATCTTTTGCAGGAGCAAAAGTCACGAGCCCGGCGCTAGATCGCCATTTCAGACAAACAGCGCCGCAACCGACGTTGCGTAAAGGGTGAGCAAGATAGCGCCTTCCACGCGCCCCAATTTCCACCCGATCCTCATGAGCGGCAGCAATACAAACGAGATGCCGATGAGAAAAATGAAGTCCGTGGATCCCCAACCCAAATCCGTCGGGATGGGAGATATCACCGACGCAGACCCCAAAATGAGCAGGAGATTGAAGATGTTCGAGCCCACCACGTTGCCAACGGCGAGATCCCCTTCGCCGTGCTTTGCCGCCACCGCCGAAGCCGCCAGCTCCGGCACCGAGGTGCCGAAGGCCACGATGGTGACGCCGACGATGCGAGCGCTGACGCCGAGCGCGGCTGCGAGCCCCGAGGCTCCCCGGACCATGCTCTCGGCGCCGGTTGCGAGAACCAGGGTGCCGCCGACGAGAAAAACCACGTCCAGTTTGCGCAGCTCGGGCCGGTCCCAGTCCGGCGTCAACGTGGCTCTTCTATACTCTTTTCGCGCCCCGTGCAGGCTGTAGAGCAAGTAGCCTGCGAAGCTAGCGAGCAGGATGATGCCGTCGACCCGCCCGATGCGGTCTCCGAAATACGCCATGGGGATCACAGCCGCCGTCACGATCATCATGAGGGGCAGATCGCGTCTAAAAATGCCGCGATCGACGTGCACCGTGGAGATGAGCGCAGACAACCCCAGGACCAAAGCGATGTTGATGATATTGGAGCCGATGACGTTCCCCAGCGCCATCTCGTTGTGGCCGCCCACCGCGGCAAAAACGCTCACAACGAGCTCGGGCGCGGAGGTACCGAACGAGACGATGGTCAATCCGATGACGAGGGGTGAGACGCCGAAGCGCTTGGCCAGCTTGACGGCGCCGCGGACCATGCCCTCGGCGCCCAGCCAGACACCAAAGCCTCCGACTGCGAGTAGGATCAGATCGAGCCACATGTTCGCCAACAATGCAGACGACCGGTGTCGTCGTAGAAAGCGAGCTTCGATCGCGGCGGCTGGCGCCGGCTCATTGTGAGCCTCGGATTCGCCGCCGCAGCCCTCAGCTCGGCCGCTGTCTTTGTTGTTTGCGGCGCCTGCGAGCTGCCTCGCGGCTCTTGATCCGCTTGAGCTCGCTGGGCTTGAAGTAGTGTCGCCGGTTTTTCAGCTCTCTGAGGACGCCTTCGCGGGCCATGCGGTTCTTGAGCTGGCGAATCGCCTGCTCAACCCGGTCATCCCGGACCACAACCTCCAATGGACGACAGACAACAGCATCACCCAGGTTGGCATCGTGGCGTTTCTTCCTCTGGTCGCCTCGATCCGTATCGGTAGCGGCCTGTTCCTGATTCTTCTCGGCAGTTTCGTTCATGTCTTTATTCTCGGTATCCCGATTCTCGGTTTCTTTTGTGCCCTCTTCTCGAGTGCCGTCTGGGTTCATTCTCGATCCTCCAAAAAAATGGGATCTTTTTGATGGTTTCAATCGAGGACGATATTGTCCCCAGAATCAAGAGGTGAGCACCTTACTTCCCATCGGAGCCGTTTGCAAGATCAATCAGGAGGTTGTGCTTTTTTTTTGAGGAGATCGGCCTTTTTTGGATCTCTCCGAGCTCCGGTCTCGGCCCCACGAAACGAACTTCGGGCTGAAGCTCCAGGCCGAACCGCTCGGCCACCCTGCGGGACATCTCGCCCGTGAGCGCCAAGACATCCACGGCCGTAGCGTGACCACGGTTTACGACGATGTTGGCGTGCTTGTGAAAGACCGCAGCGCCGCCGCACCGCAGCTCCTTGCACCCGACCGCGTCGAGCAGCGCACCGGCCGGGCGTCTTCTTTCGCCCGGCGAAACCGCTGGAAGGTTCTTGAAGTAGGATCCCGCCGTCTTGATGGGCGCGCCGGGGTGCTTGTCTCGCCGAAGCGCCACCTTCTCTCGGGCCTCGCGGATGAGCAGCTGCCTGTCTTTTGGCTCTAGGGAAAACTCCACCGACGCCAAGGCGACGCCGCTATCTTGCAGGCGAGAGGACCTGTAGGAAAACGCGAACCAGTCCCGCGACGCGACCCGCTCGACGGTGCCGTCCGGATGCACGACACGCGCGGCGAGGAGCCGGTCGCTCAGGCAGTGCCCGAAACACCCGGCGTTGCCCGCGATGGCGCCGCCCACGCTGCCGGGCAGGCCCGCGGCGAACTCAAGGCCGCCGAGACCTCGGTCGACGCACGCCTGGACGAGCCCGTGGGTCGAAGCCCCCGCTCCGGCGCGGACGACAGCATTCGAAGATTCGAATTCCATAGAGTCATCGCGGAGCTTGACCACGACACCATCGTAGCCCAAGTCGCTGATGAGCAGATTGGTCCCCGCTCCTAAAATGAGAGCTTCGACCCCGGCTTCGTGCACGATTTTTAAGATGGCGCTTAGAGATTCGATATCGGACACTTGTGCGAACAACCGTCCGGGTCCCCCTATTCCGAAAGAGGTATGATGACAAAGCGGCTCATCCGGAGCGATCCGGGAAGCGAAGCGCTCGAGGGATGACGCGAGTTTGTAAATGGCGTTTGACAAAATGAGAACGACCTTCTATTTCAAGGGCGCGAGATATTTTCTCGCGCGCAGGCTGTGCAGCCCGGTGCCCTTTTACGATATTGACCGTTTCGAGAAAAGGGCATAACTTGCGGGCGCAGCGATACAAGATAAATTGTGCCGCGAAAGGAAACTATGCCGAGAACTGATCATATTGAGTTGGACGGACTCGTCGAAGAGGTGCTCGCCGGAGGCATGTTCCGCGTGCGTCTCGACTCGGGCCTTGTGGTGCTGGCGCACCTGGCGGGAAAGATGAGAAAATACCGCATCCGCATCGTGCTGGGAGACCGCGTACGCGTGGCCGTCTCTCCTTACGATCCGTCGCGCGGCCGCATCATTTACCGCATCAAGTAACCGGCGACTTTCGGCGCCTCGCCGCGAGCTTTAGGCGCCGAAAGAGGGTTGACAATAAGGGCGAGAATGCTATCTTCCCTTTCGCTTTTTTCAAGGCGCCGTCGCCAAGTGGTAAGGCAGAGGTCTGCAAAACCTCCATCACCAGTTCGAATCTGGTCGGCGCCTCCAAGAGCTACTGACTGACGACCCCTTTTTTCCAACCTCGTCGACATCGATGAATCAACAATCTTTTAAAACTCGCGTGTCGGGCGCGGTGCTCTGCGGAGCGGCCGGCGGCTTTCTCGCCGCGGCGGCGGATATCTTGTGCGCCACGCGCCGATTGGGCTTTGGGGACTCCTTACTCGAACTGACACCTATCACCGTCTCCACCTCGGTTCTCTTCGGCGCCCTGCTCGCCCTCGCCGTCGTGTCGGCGCGCCAGCTGGGCCGCGTCGCCTCGAGGCAGCTCCCACCGGCCGAGACGTGGGCCGTGACTCTCTTGGCGGCGCCGTGGCTCATTTTCCTGGCCGTGCGTCTCTTCGATGGGGGCCAGACCTCCCGGCTGCCGTTTCGCTCAGTGTGGATAACCGCCGTCGCCGGCCTTTTTATCTTCGGGTTTTTCTTTGCCGGTCGCATCTTCGAAAGAGTCCGCCGGCATCTAAGGCGCCACGAGAGGCCCGCGCTACGAGCCGCCGTTGTCGCGGCGCTGCTCGGCGCGGCCTTTGCCGCTCACTTCGCCGATGTTCATCTCTATCGGCGCCTGTACCTCTATCTCCACCAGACCCTTGGGATCTTTTCCATTGGGATCTTCGCGCTGGCGGTTCGGGTCGCGCTTGGCGGCGCGGCAGACAAGCGCTTCGAAAAACCCGCGCTGCGCGCGATCTCGTGGGTCGTGCTGGCCGCTGCCGCCGCGGTCGCGGCGCACTCACATGCCGGCGGCATGAGCCAAACGTCCCGCGGCGCCGCGTACGAGACCATGGGCCCTTCGGCGAGCCTCCTGCGCCTGACCGCAAACCTGGGCTCAAAACGCCGACCCGGCCCGCAGCGTCTTTCAGAGCCCCAAAAGCCCCCGCTCGCCGGGTGGGTCGAACACAAAAGCGCCGAGGCTCCGGCTCCTCGAGCGCATATCCTGCTCGTGACGATAGATGCGCTGCGCGCCGACAGGCTCGGCACCTACGGATACCGAACGCGGGACCTGACCCCTCACATCGACGACTGGGCGTCCCAGAAGGCCGTCGTCTTCGAGCGGGCGTACTGCCCCGCCCCTCACAGCTCTTACTCGGTCACGTCCTTGATGACCGGGCGCCACATCTACGACGAAGCCACCCAAGGCGACGTGGCGTTCCACCCCACCCTGGCTTCGGTCCTCGCACGCGCCGGATACCAGACCTTGGGCCTCTACACCCAAGGAATTTTTTTCACACAAGGAGAGAAGGTCGATCGATACCGGCGGGACAAGCTGGGCTTCGAAAACGCGGTGCACGGCGCCTACGACGCTCAGAAGACGACCGACCACGTCTTGACTCAGCTGGAGGCGCTGTCGCAAAACGACGCGCCGGTGTTCGTCTGGGCCCACTACTTCAACGTCCATGAGCCGTACCTGTCGACCCGTTTCGGCGACTCACCGGCCGACAGGTATCAAGGCGAGATCGCCGAGGCAGACCTCGCGGTGGGGCGGCTGCTGGAATCCGCGCGCCGAATCCTCAAAGGTCCATTGGTCGTCGCGCTCTCCGCGGATCACGGAGAGGAGTTCGAAGAGCACGGCGGCTACTACCACGGCTCTTCGCTCTATGACGAGCAGATCCGGGTGCCTTTGATCATCGAGGCGCCCGGGGTCGCCCCGTCGCGCGTCCCCGGCCCGGTGTCCCTCGTCTGGCTCGCGCCGAGTTTGTTGCGCCTCGTCGGCGTCGAGGTCCCCCTGTCCATGACCTCGGCCACCGTCGTCGAGTCGCTCACGTCCCCGTCTTCGTGGGATCCTCCGCTGCCCGTGTTCGGCTCTGTCATGAAGCACCACATGGTCGTGGAGGGCCACCTGAAGCTGATCGCCGAACCCACGTTGGATCTCTACGAACTGTACGATCTCGTTTCGGATCCCGGCGAGCGGGTCAACCTATTCGACCACCGCCCGACCGAAGGCAAGAGGCTGCTCGGCCTGCTCTATGGCTGGCTCGATGACGTGGCCCGCCACGAAAACGGCGACCAGCGGGTGCTCGGCCTGGCGCGCATGCACGATCCCCGCGCGGTGGAGCCTCTGCGGCAGATGCTCGCGGACGAAGCCCGGGACCCCGGATGTCGGGCCGAGGCGGTGGAGCTGTTGCAGGAGCTCTCGGGCTACGACGCCGCCCCGGAGCTGCGGATCCTCCTGGCCGACCCATCGAGGAAGGTCGCGATGGCAGCAGCCATCGCCCTGGGCCGCCTCGGGGACGACAGCGGACTGGAGCTCCTCTACGACGCCGTCGTCTCCGAACCCTCGCCCTCGACGCGGGATCAGGCCGCGTTCGCCTTGGCCCGCCTCAAGGACGACTTCGCCTTGGAGCAGCTCATCGAGGCGCTCGGGCGCGCCGATAACTCAGTGCGAGAAGAGGCCGTCCGCATGCTCGGGAGGCTGGCGAGCCCGGCGGCTTCGGCGCCGCTCATCACGATGCTGGCCGAGTACCGCACCCGCTACCTGGTGGTCTTGGCCCTGGGCAAGGTGGGGGGGGCCGAGGCCTACGACGCCCTGATGAAGGTGCTCGACGAAGAGGATCGCACCGACGTGCGGGGCTACGCCGTGGTTGGGCTCGGATGGAACCGAGACGAGCGGGCCGTGCCCCGACTCACCGAGATCCTCGCGCGCGAGCCGGAGATCCCCTGGACCGCCGAGGCCTTGGTGCGGCTGGGCGGCGTGGGCAGAGCACCCGTGTGGGGGGTCGACGCGTCTTCCGAGAGCAGAGCCGCCATCAAAAAGGTCAAGAGCTGCAAAGAGGAGCCCTTCGTCGTCGAGGGAGAGTTTCTCGGCAGGACCACCTGCACCACCTTTGGCCAGACCGCCACAGTTTCCTTCGAGGCCGCCGCCGAGTCGGGAGGCGAGCTTTTGGTCCGCGTCGGGCACGCCGGCGTGCAGCGTCAAGAAAGAGCCCTGGGACTCGGGGTCTGGTTCGACGGACGGCGGGTCGCCCACGCCGAGCTCGGCAAGGATCCGCAGCAGCTGCGGATCGACCTGGGCGCGGCCCCCATCCCCTCGGGTCAGCACACGGTGACATTGAATTTGGAAAAAAAGGGGCGCCTCGTCATCGACCACGTCTTGCTACTGGCTCGGTGAATCCGCCGCCTTGGCGTCACCTCCGAGCGACGTGACCACCGAAGCCACCAGCTTTGCCGGGAGACCCTCTTGGCTGAGCTTGCGCGCTTTTTCGAGGAGCCTTTGCCCCTCTTCTTTATTTCCGCTCTTGGCATGGGCCAAGGCCAGCTTGAGTAACACGACGCCGCTGGCAGGATCCTTTCTTTGGGCCTGCCCGTAGGCCGAGATCGCCTCGGGATACCTCTCGAGATCGAAAAAGGCGTCGCCCCGCCCGATGGTGGCCGCCACCAGCTTGGAATCGAGGCGCTCGGCGGTTTCGAAGTGCTGCAGGGCCTCCTCGGGCCGAAACCGCTTCTGGGCGATCCAGCCGGCGAGCACGTGCCAGTCCGCCCGCTGTGACTCCAAAGCGAGGGCGTCGTCCATCAACCTGGCCGCCTTGCTGGTTTTGTCGCCGTTGTGAGCCGCGAAAGCGGCCGAGTAGAGGATGCCGGCCCGCTGGGCCTGCCCCAAGGCTGCATACCCGGGCGTGTTCATCGCCTTTTCTAGGTTTTCCAGCTCAGCACCCCACTCCCCCCGGGAGTTGTGAACCGATGCCAACCCTACGTAGGCTGCGGGCTCGTCTGGATCGCTGGCTATCATCTGGCGGTAGACAGACACCGCCTTGAGGGGCTCTTCGCGTTCGAAAAAGAGCCTGGCGAGGAGCCCCTGGCAGCCATACGGGCACAGATTGCGGTCGTTGGCCTCCAACAAAAAGGCCAGCGCTTTTTCGGATCCGTGTTTGTCGAGGACCTTTCGGCCGAGCCGCTCGGAGGGGACCTCCATGGAGGCGAAACGCCGCTGGGATCTCTCGAAGGCGGCCAGGGCTTCGTGATACCGCCCCGCGTCGGCCAAGATGCGGCCCGCCAGGTAGTGAGGCCTGTGGTCCTTCTTGTCCAAGACCGCCGCCTCGGTCAAGAGCTCGAGCCCGCGATCGGTCTGGCCCTCGCTCGCCAGTGAGACGCCTCGGCAGAGCAGGGTTTTGCTGTCGAGGGTCATGTCGTCGAAGAGGCCCAGTGACTCCCGGCGGGCCAGCTCCTCGGCGCAGCTTCGCCACGCGGCGCTGTCCAAAGGCTCGTGGACCGGCGGCATCCCCACAGGGGAGGCACACCCGAAAATGGCGAGCAGAATCATCGCAAGAACAAGCCGCTTCGCTGGGCTCATCGCGTCCTCCTTTTCTTATGCGGCCCGAGGCCGCGGCGCGCGTCTAAACCTATCATCACAAACGCCTTCGGTGTCCAATGCACGGCTCATATTTAAAAAAAAATGAGCCCGGGCCCGATTACTTAGGAAACCAAATTGCTAAGCGGTCGAAACTAAGGGCATGCGCGTTTTTTGTATAGCCTGTGCCTGCACCGCTTTTGTCTCCCTGTGCTGCCTGCCCGCCTCTGCAGGGCCCCTTTTTCTTCCTCTATCACGGGACGCGAAATGCGCCCCCACAAAGCCCGGATTGTGCGCTGTGATCACGAACGATGGCTCGGTTCTCGTCACCGAAGATCTCGGCCGCAGCTGGAGCGATCCCATAAGGCTCCCGCCGCCGGTGCCATCGCAAACGGACGCCATCACAGAGCTCGAGGACCCCGCATCGAGCGAGGCCTTCGCCCCTTTCGTCGCGATCTGTGACTCCGGCCAATGGATCGTCACCCAAGGAGACCGCGCGTTCATCGGGAGCGCCGGGGAGCGCTCCTCGCGAGCTGCGCGAGGGGCCCTGCCGGGCGACGCGGCGGTCGGCGGGGTACCTCCTCTATGCGACACACGAAACCGGTTCTGGCTCTTTGGCGAACAAGAGATCTTCGTCATCACCTCACAGACGAGGCAGAGCCGGCTGTCTGCCCGCTTTTCAGTCTCTGCGGCCGCAGCGGCGGCCCTCTATCCCGTCCAAGCGCAGGTGCTGGTCCCGACGCTCTCGGGCGTGCTCTGGTTTGCCGCCGATGACCACCTGGGGCGCACCGGTGTCGCCCACAGCCGCCCCTTGATCCCTTTGACCACAGACCCCAAAGCGGGCGGGATTCTCGGCGTCTGGTCGGGGCATCTGTGGCGCCTGCCTAAAGAGGGGCGGCCAGAGGACCTCGGCCCCGTGCCCGAGGGCACCACCTCGCTGGTCGTGGACCGCGAGGGACAAATTTGGTGTCTTGCGAACGAGGGCGTCTGGTGGCGCAGGCGAGGACGCGGCTTCGCCCCAACGAATGTGGCCGCGCTTGCCGTCGACGCGAGTGGACGGCTCTTGTCGTTATCGGCGCCCGGCGTCGGACGAACCTCGTCGACGCACGTTCCGGTCTCGCTGAGGCGGCGGGCTCCGGGTGCGATACTCGACGATCCCGGTCCTTTTCCGTGCAATCCTCTTTCGGGTTACCGTTTCTACATAAGGATACGGGGCGATTGGAGGACGGGCGGCCGCGCCGACGTCCCCCCGGATGCCGGTGCGTTCGCCTCTTTTCAAGACGGTGGCGCGGCCATCGGTCTTTTTGTCGGCATCGAGGCCTCACCTACCGACCGGGGAGCCTGCATGAGACGGCTCGAGTCATGGTCCCGCAGACAGAGGCAAAAGATTTTCAAACAAGCTCACCTTCTCGAGGCGCTTTTGCAACGCCGCTATGACGCCGCGCAAGCCTCTGATCCGCGCGCATCAGCGCTCAAGCGGCTCGACGTCGAGAGAATCGAGCGCCTTTTATCGGTGGTCGAACGCGGGACCGTCCAAGTGGGGTCTCGCTCATCCCAGGGAGAGGATCTGTGAAGTCGTCGCTCATGTCTGTCATTCGCGCGAGGTGCGCCGCCTTGTGGTTTTCGGTCATCTTCGCGGCCCAGGCCGCCCTCGCCCAGGAAGTGGAGACCGAGGCGACTCGATCTCGAGGAGAGCCCGCCCAGGCCACCTCTCCGCCTACCCTGTCCCGACAAGAGGCTCAAAAAGCCGCTCGGGCCGTCGCCCGCGCCTTGGCCGAGCTCGAGGACGAACCCTCCCTCGAGGAGCTCGAACACGCGGCGCTGCGAGTCGCGCGGGCCGACCCCGGGTCGGTGGAGGGCTGGATGCAGGCGCCGCGTCGCTCGGCCTGGCTCCCGGTGCTCAAGCTCAGCGCCGATCACCGGAGCGGGCGAGACGAATCTCTGGACAGGGACCAGATTAACCCAGACGAGTGGGGCGCCGACACAGACCGGGGGTTCGGGGTGGGGATCTCGATGCAGTGGAACCTCTCCGAGCTGGTCTTCAACTCGGACGAGATCCGCGTCCACGGAGCGCTTGAAGATCGGGCGAAGAGGCGAGAGGGGGTCTTGATGACTCTCATCAACACCTGGTTCGAGAGGCGGCGGCTCCAACTCGAGCTGCGCCTGAGCCCGCCGAGCGACCCACTGGAGTATGCTCGGATCCGTCTGGCCATCCAAAGCCTCGGCGCCACCATCGACGCCTTGACAGGCGGGCAACTGTCGCGCAATCTTTCGAAAACCGAGGTCTCCCCAGGCCGGTAGAGCGAGGTGAGCATGGGAGTTATCGAGCAGAGACAGGCGGCCCGTTTCGACGTGGAGGTGGCGGCAGAGGTGTACACCGCCAAGTCCGTGCTTCCAGCCAACACGAGGAATCTCAGCCCCACCGGCGTGTGTCTCGACACCGACAGCCCCATGGAAGAGGGCAGCGTCATCGGGGTGTCCTTGTTCCTCACCTCGGATGGAATCGAAGATCCGGACATCGAGCCGCTCAACCTCAAAGCCAGGGTGATCTGGTCTACCGAGACGGATGAGTCGAGTCACTCCACCGGAGCTCGCTTCGAGGAGCTTGGTGAAGACGAAGAGGCGATGTTGAAGAAGTTCTTGGCTGCGCTCGGAGAGTAAGGCGGAGTTTTCGGCGCATCAACACAAGCCCGAACCCAGCCGACATCAAAACCAACATCGACACGGGAAATCGGTGACTCGTCCCTGCCGGCGCCATCTGGCAACCGTAGAGCGTCTCTTCCAGATCTTGCTCGAAGATCCCCGCGTACAGAAAATCCGCTCCGGTGATATCATCGTCGTGCAAGGAGACCTTCGACGTCTCGCCCAGCCTGGTCATGGGATACATCGTCGCCTCGTCGACATCCGAATGTCCAAGCCCGAGCAGGTGCCCGACCTCATGAGCGGCGACGCCTCCCACGCTCAGCGCGTGCGTGTCGCTGTCGTCGTAACTCCAGACCCACTCACGGGCGTTGAAGACGATGTCCGCGTCGACAATCTCCCCGCTGCTTGGTTTAAAGGTCACGATGGTGGTGGCACCGACGTCCCGGCTCTCGTGATCCCATTCCACGTCGGCGGCCATGATGCAGTTTTGATTTGTCTTCGACGCGTCGTAGCCCGGCTTTTCGCAGGTCCCATAAGTGAAAGTGAATTCGACGGGGGCACTCATGGAGTCGGACCAGGAGACAAAGGCCTGCCGGATGGACTTTTCGACCTCGGCGGCCGGTCCGAGCAGGGAGAGGCTGGGATCGAGCACGATGGGAACCGATGTCTTTTTCCAACGTATCACCGAACCGTGCTCGGTCTCTCGCAGTGAAAACGCATGGGATGTTGTCGCCAGAGTCAAACATATCGCTGCGATGAGATATTTGTGCATTTTCAGCCTCCACTGAGAATGCAATTTCAAGAAGCCGGCCAGTTTCTCTAAAATTCAACACATTGTTTTCATTGGCTAAATTTATTGTGCCCTGGACCCACCCAGGGTTATGGTTACCCACCCCCCCGTTTATTGGTGTCATTTTTGACCCTGTTTCGGTCCTTTGCTTCGGAATATTGAGGAGTTACTAATCGCCTGCCGAAGCTTTCCGCAGATATGGACGTTGATCTTAAAAAAATGGATAATCAAAATGCACAAAAGCCGATGTGGAATTGACCCACCTCGCCTGGGAGGCCACAATTTCCGTTATGCTCAAAAACAAAACGATACTGATCTCAGGAGGCGCCGGGTTCATAGGCACGCGTCTCGGCATGCGCCTCGTGGAAAAAAACCGTATCGTTGTTCTCGACACCCTCCACCGCAACGCGCTCGAAGGCAGCGTTCTCGATGGACACCCCAACCTGCACCTCATCCGCGGCGACGTCCGAGACAAAGAGGCGGTCGAGCACGCCATGGAAGGTGCCACCCACGTCGTGCATCTGGCGTCGATAGCGGGTGTCGACACGGTGATGAACAACCCCCTCTTGACGATGGAAGTCAGCATCAAGGGGACCTTCAATATGCTCGAGGCCGCCGCTCGCTGCGCGTCCATCGAGAGATTCGTGGATTTTTCGACCTCCGAGGTCTTCGGACGCTACGCCTACCGGGTCACCGAGGGGGATGTCACATCCCTGGGAGCCGTCGGGCAGGCCCGGTGGACCTACGCGGTCTCCAAGCTGGCCACCGAGCACCTGTGTCACGTCATGCACCAGGTCCGGGGGCTCCCCGCGGTCACGGTTCGTCCTTTCAATATCTTCGGCCCCGGCCAGGTCGGGTCGGGCGCCATACACCATTTCGTCGTCAACGCCCTTTGCGGTAAAGAGATCCGCGTGCACAACCAAGGTGACCAGATCCGGGCCTGGTGTTACATCGACGACCTCATCGACGGCCTGATTCTGGCGCTCGAGTCGCCCAACGCCGTGGCGCAGACGTTCAACATCGGCAACCCGCGCACCGCCATCACGGTCTACAACTTGGCGCGTCTCGTGGCGCGGCTTTCGGGCTCAAAGAGCGAAGTCCGGCTCGTGGACTGGCCATACCCCGACGTGGAGCTGCGCGTCCCGGACATCGGCCGGGCGAGACAGCTGCTCGGCTTCGAGCCCAAAACAGACCTCGAGGAGGGGCTGCGCCTGACCATCGACTGGTACCGCGACAGGCTCGAAGCAACGGGCGATCGCGCCGGACCCAAACAGGAGTGAACCCCACTATGGCCGCCACCCGCCGCTCCGTCTCCACTCTTGTCGAAGCCCTCGGCTCCACCGCAGCGGCCCAGCGCGAAGAAGCGATCGTCGAGCTCGCCGCCTGCTCCGCCGAGGAGGTGGCCGGCCCCGTGAGCGATCTCCTGCTCATCGAAGCCAAGCCCGAATCCCAAGCAGCGTGTCTGGACGTTTTGGAGAAGCACGGCCTCGCGGTGCAGCTGACGTCGATCCGCGCGGACAGCTGGTTCGAGAAGCTCGGATCGCAGATGCAGAACTTCGATCAGATCTGCGAGGTGCTCGGCGACCACTTCTTGGCCTACTCCATGATCCTCGGCGTCCAGCTGCGCTCCTTGGTGATCAACCGCCTGGCGATGTCCGCGACGGCGGTGGAGTTCAACGTCTCGGGAGATCACCGAGTTCAGTCGCTACCTCTGGCGGAGTTCAGGGTGCGGGTCGTTCACACGCTCCTTCAGGAGACCCGGCTTCCCTACATACCGAGTGTTCCGCTCACAGGCGACGACGCCGCCGCGATCATGGGAGGGCGCAACCTGCTCATCGCCCCGTTGTTCGATATCAAGCCCGAGCGCCTGGTCGTAGCCAGCCTCGATTTTAAAAGCCCCCGCTACATCATCGGTTTTTTGTCCGAGACCGGTTTCTCTTTTATCGATTTACGAGATTTCGACGAGATGCTCAAGGCCAAGGTCAGGCGCGACCTGGCCCTGGTGGGCGGCTCCGGGCTGGAGTTGGATCTGGACGTCGTGGACAGAGCCAAGAGCGCGTTCGATCGGGGCGATTTCGACGAGGTCATCGAAACGCTCGAGGCCTGGCCGAGCGTGCTGGCCATCATCCAGCGCACCATCGCCGCGCAGGACCTCGAACCGGCCGAGCGCACTAAGATCGCCGCGGGTCTTCGCATGCTGGGGATCGCCTTCGAGCAGAGGGACCGAGAGGACTGGTCTGAGGAGCTTTACAGGCTCGGCCTTCAATATGTCCGCGACGGCGCGGGGGCAGGTCCTTTGTTCCTCAGCTTGGGCCGTCTTTTCATCCGTCAAGAGCGCTTCGCCGAGTCCATCGCGCCGCTTCGCCGCGCGTTGAAGCTCGGAGAAGGTGAACAGGAGGTGCTTCCAGCCCTGGGGCGGGCCTTTTTTGAACAGAAGAAGTTCGTCCCGGCCGTGGCATTACTGGAGAGGGCATCGTCGCTTGGGTGCCCTGACAGAAGGCTCCAAAGCGATCTGGGCAGCGCCCGGCGCGCCCTGGCCGATGCCGGTGTTTTCTGGGATGTGCCCGGCGCGACGTCGGCGCCCGAGGAGGGCGCGGCCCAGGCGACCGACACCGAGTTACGATAAGCTGGTATGTTCGATTAACAGTCGCGGACCGGTTCGCGACACGCGGCCAACGCAGAAAGGCGCTCCATGAAGAAGAACTTCGTCTTGGACACCAACGTGTTGCTCCACGATCCCTCGGCGATGCTCAGTTTCGAGGACAACAACGTCATAATACCCATCTACGTGATAGAAGAGGTCGACAGCTTCAAAAAAGACCTGTCCGAGCTCGGTCGCAACGCCCGTCAAATCTCGCGCATGTTGGATGAGCTGCGCGGGGCCGGCAGGCTGGTCGACGGGGTGCCGATCAACAACGGAAATGGAAGCCTCCGGGTGGCGTTCACCCAGACAGAGCTGCCCGAAGAATTCGCGCTGTCGGCTCACACGGCTGACAACCGCATCTTGGCCACCGCCCTCGAGGTGCAACAAGACGACCCCGATATCCCACTGGTCTTTCTCAGTAAGGACATCAACCTGCGCATTCGGGCCGCCGCCCTCGGGCTTATCGTTCAGGACTACGCCATCGAACGCTCCGATATCGAAGAGATGTTCAGCGGCGTGCACGAGGAAGAGATCTCCCAAGAGGTCATGGTCAAGCTGTTCGCGGATGCGCACGCGCCGTTCGAATA
>JAABTR010000062.1 GCA_011389755.1 Deltaproteobacteria bacterium
CTCATCAAGGGCAAAGGGCCTTCGGTCTGGGGCATCAGGCCGCGCAACAAGGAGCAGAGATTCGCCTTCGAGCTGCTCCTCGACGATCGGATCCGGCTCGTGACCCTGATCGGTCGCGCCGGCACCGGCAAGACGCTGCTCGCGCTCGCCGCGGGGTTGCAAAAGGTCGCCGAGGATCAGGTCTACCAGAGGATGCTCGTGTCGAGGCCGGTGTTCCCGCTGGGACGAGACATCGGCTTTCTGCCCGGTGACGTGGACGACAAGCTCCGCCCCTGGATGCAGCCGGTCCACGACAACCTGGAGCTTTTGCTGGGCATCACCCAAGCGGACAAACAAAAGGGTCGCTCCTCCAACGAGCTGCTCGACATGGGCATGGTCCACATCGAGCCGCTCACCTATATCCGCGGCCGGTCGATTCCCAAGCAGTTCATCTTGGTGGATGAGGCCCAAAACCTCACCCCCCACGAGGTCAAGACCATCATCACCCGCGCCGGAGAGGACACCAAGATCGTCCTGACCGGCGACCCGTATCAAATCGACAACCCTTATATCGATTCGACAAACAACGGGTTGGTGCACGTGATGAACCGCTTCAGGGGCCAAGCCATCGCCGGTCACATGACCTTGAGCAAGGGAGAGCGCTCCAAGCTGGCCGAAAAGGCGGCCCACCTGCTGTGAATCGTTGGAGCTCCCTTTTGGCCCTGCTGTGGGCGGCGTCGGCGCTTTGTGCTTGGGGATGCGGCGACACCCTCGGCCGCGTGGGCACCTATGATTTTACACAAGACGTCACTCAAGACTCAGGGGCCCAGAAGAGGGGACTCCTGGATGAGGACGACCCCGAGGAGGCGACCACCGACGACATGGAGGCCGAGCAGGAGCAGCTCGAGGATCCCGGCGCGTTGGCGGCGCTCATCTCCCAGAGACTCGCCGAGCTGGACAGCCAAAAGACGCCTTCGGAACAAGGCCTCGAGGCTCGAAGGATCGGCGAGCTCGCCCCCGACCGGTGCCTGGCACAGCTCAAGGAGATGGACCTTTCCCACGTTCGGCCGAGCTTTGAGACGCCCCTGGTCGAATCGCCGCTTCTCCTGCGCGGCGGTCAGGTCGGCGACGTGCAGGTGGTTCCCCGCTGGTCCCGCGAGCCGCCCATCAACCAGGTCGTCGACTGCCGCCTGGCCCTCGCCCTGTTCGAGATGTCCCGTGTGGCCGCGCGTCACGGTATCGCGCGGCTCGAGTACTACTCCATCTACCGCCCGCTCGCGGTGCCAAGAGGCGACTGCCCTTCTGGAAAGAAGGGCTCGCGGTGCAGAAGCGCAAAAAAGGAGCTGGCGCTCCTCGAGAAAAATCGCGGCAGTCAGCACCGACGGGCTCTGGCCATAGACATCCGGTGGGTGGTCCTCAAAGACGGCACAAGGCTCGACGTGCTCGAGGATTACGACCGGCGCGATGGAGCGCCGCCGTGCGACTACGAGGCCCAATGGGAAAAAGCTCGGCTCCTTCAGAACTTGGTGTGCGACGTCCACGACGCGGGTATTTTCAACGTGATGCTCACCCCGAACGCCAACAAAGCCCACCACAACCACTTCCATTTCGCTCTTACCCCCGGCGCCGATTGGCACATCCTTCGATAGGTCACTGGCGCAGCGGGCTGTTTTGCGCCACATTTTATCCATCTCGAGGTGATGATAAATGAACGAACAAAGTCAACCGAAGCTGCTCGCCGGGGGAAATCTCGACGAGCGCCCCATCGACCACATCCTTTTGTACGTGTTCGAAAAAAAGCTTTCCGGCTCGTTGCGCCTCGATTTCGATGACAAAACCAAGCTCGGAATCTACCTGCACCAAGGACGCCCCGCCGTCGCATCGTGGTCTCCGAGGCGCTTTTCTCTCGAAGAGATCCTCGTCGACCTGGATATTGTGGACTCGGAGGAGATTTCCCTGGTCCGCCAGGGCCAAAACGCCCAGGCCGATGTCATCGAAATCTTTTGCCAAAAGGGAATCGTGGACGATGCCGCCTACGCGCAAGCCGTGCGCGAGCAGATCCGCCGCTCGATCCAGGCGGCTTTCGAGCACGAGACGGGACGGTACGCGTTTTACGAGAACATAAACCTCATCACCGACGCTGAGGTCTCCAGGGGCTTCCCGACAGACGTCCTGCCCATTCTCACCGCCGGGATCCGGTCAAGGGGCCCCGGGGCGGTCGGATCCGCGCTTTTGGCCAAGCTTTCGGGACGGACCGTGCGGCTCACCGATTCGTCTGTGCTGGCCCATCTCGACCTCGACGCCTCAGAGCGCCGGGCATCCAAGCGTCTGCTCGGCACCGAGCAAGAGTTTGACCAGCTGCTGGAAAAATCTCCAAAAGAACGCGCCGCGCTGGAGAGGATCGTCTATCTCACGCTGCTCCTTCGGGCGCTCGAAGTCAGCAGGCCCCCGGAAGCGAACGCGTGCACGGAGCCGGTAACGGCTGAATCGAACACGGCTCCCCTCGAAGAGCCCGCCGCGGTCAAACCCTTATTGACACGGCTCGAAGAGCTCGAAGAGACCGTCGGACGCAGGGACTGCTTCGAGATGCTCGGCATCGAACCCGGCGCCACCCCCGAAGAGGCCCGAGCCGCGTTCATGACGCTCGCCAAGGAGCTCCACCCCGACCGGGTGGGAAAGAAGCTCGACGAAGGGGACCGCAAGAGGCTGGCGAATGTCTTCGCGGCGCTGACAGATGCCCACGCCACCTTGACCAGCCCCCAGAAGCGCGCGGAGTATCTCGACGGCCTTGATAAGCCCTCATCCGAGGAGCGCGACGAGGAACAGACCAAGGTCCGCGACGCCCTCGAGGCTGAAAGCAGCTATCAAAAGGCGCTCGTCTTCCTGCGCCGGTCCGAGACGCCCAAAGCCGTGGAGATGCTCAATCGCTCATTGGAGCTTGCCCCTGGAGAACCCGAGTACCTCGCCTGCTGGGCGCACGCCCAAGCGCTGCAAAGAGGCCCCAAGGCGAGTGTCGATGATCTGCTGGCCAAGCTGCGCGCCGCCGCCGAGCAGGTCCCCAAATCGGTGCGGGTGCAGC
>JAABTR010000063.1 GCA_011389755.1 Deltaproteobacteria bacterium
ATGCTCAAAAGAGCCGATCGGCTCAACGAAGCGGCCGCGCAGTTCGAAAAGGTCCTCGAGCAGAGCCCCAGCAACATCGAGGCCGCGCGGGAGCTGCGACTCATCAAGATGCGACTGAAAAGAGACGCCGAGAAACCTAAGGGATTTTTCGAAAAACTGTTCAAGTGAGCGCCTTACCGACCCGCGGTCGGTCATCAGTTTCGTTCACAAACCTTGCAAATTTGCTCATTATTGGAGACTCTCGGCCACGTGACGATCTCTAGGGGAGTCGTTTTTTTGTCAGGTGCCGTCGATCACGGAGCCGACGGTTCCTTTAGTCCCAAGAGAAGAAGGCAGTAGCACAGATGGATATTTCGTTTTTCAAACGAGGGGTGAAACTCTCCGGACGTGTCCCGGTCTTTGACATCACCGACGTTAAAGCTCCGGACCGCGCGGTCCTGGTCATGTCGCAGGAAGCCGGTATCGAGTGCAAGCCGGCCGTGAAAGTGGGGCAAACGGTGGAGCGCGGCGCCGTCGTCGGCGAGGATCCCGACGGGGAGTCCTTTGTGCACACTCCCATCGGCGGGCGCGTCGCCGAGGTCGGCGCCAAAGTGATATCGCCTCAAGGCATCGAGACACGCACCGTTGTGGTCGAGCGAGGCGACGAAAAGCTGCAAGCGTGGGCTCCTGCCTGGAAGGATGAGCAAGGAGATCTCCTCGAGAGATTGCGCGTCTCAGGTGTCATCACCTCTTGCACCCAACCTCTGAGCCTGTATCGAACGCTCAAAGACGTGGCGCGACCGCGCAGCGTCATCGCCGCCACCTCTCGGGAGCTGCGGCGGGGGATCGACCACATCGCGGTGAGGCTGACCGAGTTCGACCCTCACCTGTCTGCCCTAGATGCCCAAAGCGCGCAGGTGGATCTCCAACAGTTTAGCGATGGCATCGATGAGCTCGTCAAGCTCACCGGCGCGAGACAGATATGGCTCGTCGAAGACAAAAACATCGCCAAGAAGCATTACGAAGCTCTCGAAAAGACGGCCGATGATCGCAACTGGGAGATCGTGGCCTTCGACAGCCGCCGCTACCCCGCTTTTGCCGACGCGCTGATTGGAAAGCGCATCATCGGTCGCGAGCCGCCCGTAGCGCTTCAAAACATCCACGACAGCGGCGTGCTGGTCGTGGATCTCTCGACCGTCCTCGACGTCCGCACCGCCCTCGTCGAGAACCGTCCCATCACCAAAAAGACGATCACCGTCACGGGCCCTCGGGGCACGAACGTGGTGCGAGCCACCATAGGCACCCCCTACGCCGACATCCTGGCGGCCGTTGGGGAAAGCGGCGACTACGGCAAGATCATACTCGGCGGCCCCATGCGGGGGCGCGCGCATCACAGCCTGGACTACCCTCTGACGCGAGACGTCGAGGCGATCACTTTGGTGGCGCAGGGCGACGTGGTTCTCCACGAAAATCGGATGTGCATCAGCTGCGGGCTGTGCACCATGGCGTGTCCCATGAGGCTGAGCCCGGGACTGCTCTCCCGCTACTGTGAGTTCGGGCAGTGGGAGGAGGCGGACAACACTCATCTGTTCAACTGCATCGAGTGCGGCGTGTGCGCCTACGTCTGCCCGGCGGGTCGCTCCATGGTTCAGCTGATGGTCCTGGGTAAAACCGAGGTCTCCTCGAGACGAAATGCTTGAGAAACGAGGGCGATTACGATGAGGGATAAGAGGTTGGTTGTAGCGACGCCCCCGCACCTGCGCCAGGGGCGGACGATTCGTCGCATGATGATGGCGTTCATGGTGGCGCTCTTGCCGGCGCTGGCCTGGGGGGTCTACCAGTACGGCGCGTCAGTCATAGTTCTGCTCGTCTCCGCCTGCGCCGCGGCGGTGGCCGCCGACGCGGTGGTATCGAAAATGACGAAGACCGCCGGAAGCGCCCCGGATGGGCACGCTGTCCTCACCGGCATGCTCATCGCGGCCATGCTGCCCCCGGCAGCCCCCTGGTGGGTCGCCGCGGTGGCCGCAGCGGTCGCGATCTTCATCGGCAAAGCGCCCTTCGGTGAGCTGGGCGGCGCTCCCATCGCTCCGGCGGTGGTGGGGATTCTCATCGTGACATTGTCCTGGCCCGAGGCGGTGGACAACTACGTGCAGCCCACCACCGCGGCCGAGGCTCTCAAAGCCGAGGGCGTCGCTTCGGCCGAGACACCGATTGGAGCCGTCCTCATAGACCCCAGCGACATGACCGAGTACGACACGAAGGAGCTGTGGCTCGGCAGACAGGTCGGTTCTTCGGGGACCACCGGGCCGCTGTTTTTGATACTCGGCGGGCTCGCTCTCATCGTGGCCAGGGCGGCGCGCTGGCAGGCGCCCCTTTCGTTCATCGCCGGAATGGGGATGAGCGCCGTGGTCGCGAACGGGATCGACCCCACCGTCTACCCCAGCGCCGAGTTCCACCTGGCCACGGGCATGACCATGTTCGCGGCCTTCTTCTTGTGCACCGACCACCCAAGCACCCCCACCTCGCCCAACGGGCTCATCGCGTTCGGCCTTCTGGCGGGAATCTTGGCGTACCTCCTGAGAGTCGCCGGCCTCGAGTTCGGAGCCGAGCCGTGGGCGGTCGCGATCATCTCCCTGGCGACCCCCATCCTGGATCGCCTGCGGCCCGCGCCCTTTGGAAAGGTGGTGAGCCATGCGTGACAAGATTTGGTACATGGCGGTCATCCTCACACTGGTGGGGTTCACGGCCGGCCTGGCGCTGGCGGGCGTGAAGCAGCTCACCGATCCCATCATCCAGAGCCGTCTTCTCGAAAAGAAGATCAAGCCCTCGCTCGAGCGGTTCTTCGACCCCCTGGAGCTTACGAACAACCCCATCGAGGATCGCGTAACGCTCGATTTGGGCCGAGACGAGCTGGGTCGCCGAAAAACCGTCGACGTCTTCGTCGGAAAAACAGGTGGAGCCCTGCGCGCGGTGGCGCTCAAGACGGCGGCCCCCGGCTACGGCGGCGACGTGGAGGTTCTGACCGCCCTCGACCTCGCGAAAAAGGAGATCCTCGGCGTCAAGACCATCTCTCAAAAAGAGACCAAGGGGCTGGGCGCGCGCGTGGGTGACGACGACGAAGCCTTCATCCAGCAGTGGGCGGGCTTGTCTTACGAACACCACCCGGCGCTGGCCGCCCATGGCGGTGAAGTGGATGCCATCAGCGGAGCGACAATCACCTCTGTCGCCTTTGTCAAAGCGGTGAACAAAGCCATCGACCTCTTTGACGAAAACCGAGACAAAATCGCGGAATCCGGAGGTGACCGATGAAGACACTCAGACAGGAGTTCATGAAGGGCCTGTGGGAGCAGCTGCCGCCCTTCAAGCTGGTGCTGGGGCTGTGCCCGACCCTCGCCGTGACCAAGTCCCTCGAGGGGGGCTGGGGCATGGGCGTGGCCACGATGTTCGTGCTCGTGATGTCCAACATCGTGGTCTCGGCGCTGCGCAAGGCGGTGCCGCCCAAGGTCCGCATCGCCACCTACATCGTGGTCATCGCGACGTTCGTGGTGATAACCGAGCTGATGATGAAGGCGTTCACCCCGGTTCTATCGGACACTCTCGGTGTGTTCATCCCGCTCATCGTGGTCAACTGCATCATCCTGGGGCGGGCGGAGGCTTTTGCTTCGAAAAACACCGTCGGCCGCTCTTTTCTCGACGGGCTCGGCATCGGCCTCGGGTTCACGCTGTCGCTTGCGCTGCTGGGCGCCGTGCGTGAGCTGCTCGGCACGGGCAAGTTGACGCTGTTTTCGCAAACGGGGATCGATCTGACCGTAATACCACTGCCCGAAGGGACCCACTACCTGTTCAAGTTCATGGTGGATCCGCCGGGCGCCTTTATCGTTTTGGGATTCATGCTTCTGGCCATCAACTTCATCGGCGAGCGAA
>JAABTR010000362.1 GCA_011389755.1 Deltaproteobacteria bacterium
TCCTATCACCTCCAGGGAGGTCAAGGTCATTTTGTCGAGGTCGATTGTCGCGTTGCCGCCCTCGTCCTTATCGGTCTCCACTTCCACAGTGGACTCTGACTCTACCTCGGCCTCCAGAAGCGCTCGAGCGGCCTTCTGCTCGGCGGGGAACAGTCTGCCGAGCAGGTCGGCAATGCGCTCCCGGGCGTCTTTTCGCTCGCCCAAGCGGGCGGCTTCGTCTTTCAGGGCATCGGCCATTTGGGCGGCGGTTGCAAAACGCTGCTTTGGGTTTTTGCGCAGAGCAATCAAGATGATCTTTTCGAGCGGCTCAGAGAGCTCCGGGCGGATGTGGCGGGGTGGTTTGGGATCATCTGCCAAGGTTTTTCGCAGCTTCTGGACGTCGGTGGTGCCGGGGAAGGGGGAGCATCCGGTGGTCATGATGTAGAGCATCACGCCGAGGGAGAAGATGTCGCTGCGGTGGTTGAATTTTTCGCCGCGAATGAGCTCCGGCGCGACGAACCCCACCTTGCCCTTGGTCCAACCTGTTTCCGTCGTTGTGACGCGACGTCGAGCCCACGCCACACCAAAGTCGATGAGCTTCACTTGGCCTTCATAGGACAGCAGAACATTGCGCGGAGTGATGTCCCGGTGGACCAGTCCGAGGGAGCGGCCGCGCTCATCGACGGCCTGGTGAGCCGCGTGGGCGGCACGGCAGACATCTGAAGCGATGAGGCATAGGTCGGGCACGGCCGGTTCGTATCGATTCTCATGGGCGCGAAAAAACAGGTCTCGGAGGCTCTGCCCTGGGATCAGCTCGACGACCATGAAGGTGATATCGTCGATTTGTTCGACCCCATACACGCGGCCCACGTTGGGATGTTTTACCTGCACGGCCATCTTCGCTTCGTCCATGAACATGTCGATGAACTCGGGCTGGGTGGCCAGGTGCGGGTGTATCACCTTGAGGGCGACGATCTCCGGACGATCCTTCGAGCGCGGTCCCCGGGCGGAGTAGACAGCGGCCATGCCGCCGAGACCGATGGGGGCGAGGATGTCGTACTGCCCGAGGCGCCCCCGGGAGAGCAGGGGGTACGATACGAAATCTTCCAGAGGATTCATGGAGGGCGAGGAAGGCCGCGTCTCCGGAGGTGCCTGGTGGGAACTCATCTGATGAGGCCGCTTCGGTCGCATTTATGGGAAAATCCCATCACCGCGTCTGCTTCGGCATAGAGCCAAACGATGTTCATCAGCGTGAGCCCTTGGCGATGATGCGGGCGATATTCTTGGCTCGCTTTTTGATGAGCTGGTTGGGGTCAGTCTTGACGGCGCGCCTGAGGTAGGGCAGCGCCGGACGGCCAACCTCCCTGATGAGCATCCACCGGGCTTTTCGATAGATTTTATCGGTGCCTAGCAATGAGATGAGGTTCTTGTTGATGCTCATTTTTTTTCTTAACCCCGGATTGAGCCGAACAGCTTCGCCATAGTGTTCGACGGCGTCTTTGTACCATTTGCGCTCGAAGAAGATTTCGGCCTGCATATAGGGATACACCCCTTTTTGCGGTGACTCCTGGCGGAGCAACTTAAGACCCATGATCGCCGTGTCGTAGTTTTTCGAGGCGATCAGGTCCTGTATCTCCTCCAGTGAGGGAGGCTTCGTCATTTTCCCCGATTTTACGGGAGGCGTCGTCGCGGCGGTGTCTGTTTCGGCGATCTCGGCTGTGCTGGGCTCAGTGGTCAGATCGATGTCGACCTTGGAGTTTTTTGCGAGATCGCCTTCATCGGCTTCGATCTGCGCGTCTGCGGCCGATTCAGTGTCTAAAATGGCAGCTTGGGAGGCAGGTTCTTCGTTGGATGCGAGGATCCTCGCCTTAGCCGTCTCGGCGCCCGGCTGTCCCTGGTTGTGGCGCAGCGCAAACCAGACTCCGGCCGGGAGAATCAAGAGTATGGGAATGATGACGGCTGCGATCTTGGCGCCCCCGGTAAAGGCCTGCCGATTTTTTTGAACGCGCAGCCCGGTGCCGCTGACCCGGGAACTTTGAGGGATCTCGTTTCGGTGAGTCGAAGAGCGCGTGTTCTTTGGAGCCTGTAGCTCCTCTGTCTTGGCGTAGGCGACGTTCGGGCCTGAAGCTTCTCTTGCAGGGGGAGCGCGCAGCGCGGAGTCCGATTCGTAGTCGATGACCATCGGCGACAACCGCGCCTCGGGGGTGCCGGCGAGCGCCTCGGCAAAGGCTTTGGCGCTTTGAAAGCGCCTGTCCGGATCCTTCTCGAGCGCCTTGGCAATAGCCGCCTCCAGCTCCTGGGAGAACTCCTCCCCGTCGGACGCCATCGCCAATGTCGGCGGCGGCATCTCCCGGTGCATCTGCACCACGTTGTAGGCGTTTTCGTCCACGAAAGGCTTGCGGCCCGTGAGCAACTCGAAGATCACCACGGCGGTGGAGTAAAGGTCGCTGCGTGTGTCCACGTTTTGGCCCAGGGACTGCTCGGGAGACATGTAGTTGGGAGTGCCCACCACGACGTTGGTTCGGGAAAGCTCCTCGCCCGAGATGGGATCGAGGAGCTTCGCCAGCCCAAAGTCGAAAATGCGGACGTGATCGCCCATGCCGGTCGCTTCGCTGAGCATCACGTTTGCGGGCTTGATGTCTCGGTGGATGATGCCGTGCTTGTGCGCGTGCGCCAAGGAAGCTAGGAGCTGCTTCGAGATGTGCATCGCGCGTCCGGGGGGGACCCGCCCCTCGTCCGTGAGCTGGCGCAGGGTCTTGCCCGTCACGTAGTCCATGACGATGTAGGG
>JAABTR010000363.1 GCA_011389755.1 Deltaproteobacteria bacterium
GCGTCCTCGACGCCGAAATCGATGACCGACACGCAGTTCGGATGAGAGAGCTGACTCATGGCCCTGGCTTCCATCTCGAACCGGACGCGGAATTGGTGGTCCTTGGTCAGCGGCTCGTGAAGGAACTTGATGGCCACCGGGCGGCCGAGCTGAACCCTCTCCCCTTTGTAGACGACACCCATTCCACCTTCGGCGAGGCGTTCGGCGATACGGTAGCGTCCGTTGAGAATGAGCCCGATGCGCGAGTCGTCGCCAGATGTATTCATGTGCGCAAGCCGCCTTACAGCCTTGACCGCTTGGGCGTCGTCGCGTCGGGGAAACCGGTGTGGGTTAAGCCTTGCGTCGAGACCACAAACGATTCTTGGAACAAAGACCTCAGAGAAATAGTCTACAATAGCATGCCCAAAGGGCAAGGAGACGTTGGACACACAAACGGTTTGTAGGTGAGGAGATATGGGCGGTGTTCAGAGATTTTTGGTCCCTGCGGTTTCGTCATCGAGACCGATCTCGGCGCGAGTCGCGGCCACATCCAGCGCGCGGACGTAGTCCGGCAGGTTGGCCCAGACGGCGTGGAAGCCGTAGCCGCCTTCGGTCATCTCGCGGATGGCGTCTGCTTTGGACCACCCTTGTACCACAGCTCGATATGCCGCGATCATGGCGCCGGTGCGATCGGCCCCGTGCCGGCAGTGAATAAAGATTGGGTGGTGATCGGGATCGATGGCCATGCGCAAGAACGACAAAACATCTTCGTGTCGAATATCCCAGGGCTTTGTGGGGAAGTGTATTCGCTTGATGTCGCCCAGGTTCAGGTCGTTTTCTCGGAGCACTTCGGTGTCGCTCTCATTGAGGCGCAGGTTGACGATGGTCTTGATCCCCATCGATTTGAGCGACGCAAGCCCCTCAGCGGTGGGTTGCGCTCCTCGGTAGAGGTCGCCTGTCACTTCGAAGAGATTGGGCAGGCCCGGCTGGGTCACAGGTCGCCCCCAGTCGGCGATGTGCCTTTTTTGGGCGGCCTCTGCGCCGCCGCTCGCGCTGCCGCAGCCGGTGAGAGAGAGAACAATAAACGCTGTAAAGATTGTTTTTTTGTACATCAAAAATGCAAATTTGCGCTTGGGGCCTCGTTCCGTTCGGACGCACCCCGTGGTTTCTTTATAGAGTATTTGAAGCCTTGTTGGCGGTGTCAATCGGGAAGGGCCACGGGATAGGCCTGCAGCGCCTTGGCGACCTTCGCCTTGGGAAAGATCGTGCGCGCCTCGTCTTCGAGCAGGCGCTCGTCGTCTTTGGAGTAGCGGGGGCTTATGTGGACCAGCCGGAGCTCGTCGACGGAGGCGGCGCGGGCGAGGGTCGCTGCCTGGACGGCTGTCATGTGTTTCTTCTCAGCGGCCTCTTTTTCGTGCTTCAACGAGAACATCCCCTCCACGAAAGCCAGGTCCGCGCCCTTGCACAGTTTTTCAACCCCGGCGCAGGGCCGGGTGTCCGTGCAGAAGGCGACGATGCGTCCCCTGCGGGACGGTCCCATGACATCTTCGGGGAAGACGGTTCGACCGCCGGGGGCCTCGACGGCGGTGCCGGACTGAAGGAGGCTGTAGGCTGGGCCGGGGTTGAGGCCGAGGGCGCGCGCGCGCTCCTCGTTGAACCTTCCAGGCCGCGCGGGCTCACAGAGCCTGTAGCCCAGGCAGAACGTCGAGTGCTCGAGGGGTTCCCAGTCCACCGCGACGCCGTTCCAGCTCCAGGCGTGGCTCGGTCTGTCCGGGGCCCACTCGACGAAATCGATGTCGTAGTTGATGCGATAGCGCAGATCTTCGAGGGTGTTGTTGACGAAACGCGCGACACCCGGGGGGCCTATGATGGTCAAAGGACCGGGGTCCTCGTTTTGAGCGCGGAACATGAGGATACCCGGCACCCCGAGGATGTGATCGGCGTGCAGGTGTGTGATGGCGATGGCATCGAGAGCTCGAATGCCCAGCCCCCCCTTCTTGAGCGCCAGCTGGATCCCTTCGCCAGCGTCGAACATCATCATTCTGCCTTGACGCCTGACAAGCACAGAGGTGGTCAGGCGCGTGGGCATGGGCATCATTCCACCGATTCCAAGGGCAATACACTCCATAAAGGCAATTTAGCTCACAACTTCGGTTTCGGACAAGTCGCAGTCTTTGATCGCGGGCAATATAAAAGCGCCGCTGACCGGCTTGCGGGTCGGGATTTCGTGGTGGTAGACTCGCCGGAATTGTCGAGGCAGCGGTGTGTTTCGAGGCCTTGGTAACCGGCGCGCCCGGCAGTTTTCGTTTTCGTTTTCGTTTGCCGGCTGTTGTTGTGATTGATGCTTAAATCGTAAGGCGCGAAGGAGAAGTGACGTTGAGCGAACTGGCCGAAACCTCTCAAGAGATTCCGTGTGTTGTCAGCGAAGAACAAAAGCTGCTGGACAAGGTTCGAAGACACCTGACCTCGGCGAGGGTGCGCCGTCCCATAGGCGCCGATTACGACGAAGAGATGATCTCGTTGCGCGATCAGATAGCCCAGGCTCGCCCCGAGGATATTCCCCCCCTTGTCGAGCAGATGACGCGACTGCAGGCCCTGGCAGCCCAGCGGGGAATGGGCCAAGAGGCGCCTGTTGATAAAGGCAGCCCCTACTTCGGGCACATCCGTTTCGAGGAGGAGGAGGGGACGAGGGACGTGCTCCTGGGCAAGAGCACCTATATCAGCCCCGAGCACGGGATCCGCATCGTGGATTGGCGTAACGCGCCGATCTCTCGGATGTACTATACCTACGACGAGGGAGACGACTACGAGGAGATCTTTGGCGGTCGTCTGCGTCGCGGACATGTCAGCGCGCGGCGCTCGGTGACGATAACCGGCGGGGAGCTCAGGCGGGTCGCGACCTCCAGCGAGATCTTCACTCGCAAGAGCGGCCGCTGGGTCTGCCTCGATCCTGAGTCCATGCGGCTGGCCGGCGGCCAGGGCTCCGCCATCCGGGCGGAGGGGCTCGCTCCGGTGCGCGGCAAGCTGGGAGTGGACGCCGCGGGCGAGGAACGCAGTGACAGGCATCTGCCCGAGATCGCAGCGCTGTTGGACACGAGGCAGTTCGAGCTCATATCGTCACCGGGCTCGGGCATTGTGGTGGTGCAGGGCAGCGCCGGATCCGGAAAAACCACGGTCGGACTTCACCGGATCGCCTACCTCGCCTTTGACAAGCCGAATAAGTTCAAGCCGCACCGAATGCTGGTGGTGGTCTTCAACGTGGCCCTCGTGAACTACATATCCCGCGTCCTGCCCGCCTTGGGCGTCAGCGGGGTGCGCGTTGTTACCTTCGCCGATTGGGCCGCAGAGCAGCGCCGGAAGCATGTCAAGGGGTTGCCCGCCCACCATAGCGACGACACCCCTTCGGTGGTCACGAGGCTGAAGAAACATCCGGCGATGCTCAGGATCCTCGACGACGTCGTGGACAGGCAAGATGAAGAGCTGTCGGCCAAGCTCACGGCCGCGGTGGCAGGCACGCCGGACGCGAGGCGCGTCGAGGCGGCGTGGCAGACCTTGCGCAGGCTTCCTCTGGAGACCCGCAGGCTGAGGGTCTTGCGCTGGCTCGACGGCGAAGCGCGCGTCGGCCGCGATCGAGGGGCCGGGCTTGCGTCCCGCACGGCGACGGCGGCGGAGCTGGCTCTGGAGAGGATGGCCGACCAGACCAGAGACGTGGTGAGCGATTGGTCGGAGCTGCTCACGGACCGCACGGCGCTCGGTGAGGCCTTTGGCTTTCACGCGCCGGCGGAGTTCAGCGAGGCCGAGCTCGATGAGGCCCATGCCTGGTGCGTCCGAGTCCACGAGAGCCTCGAGGGTGAGGACGAAGAAATAAAAGCGGCGATCGACCTCGAGGATGAAGCGATCTTGCTGCGGCTCTATCAGCTCAAGGTGGGGTGGCTCAGAGGCAGACAAAAGCGCCTGGAGTTCGATCACATCATGGTCGACGAAGTTCAAGACTTCAGCCCGATTGAGGTGGCCGTGCTGATGGAGACCGCCGGTGACTCCCGTTCGGTGACCCTGGCCGGCGACACGGCCCAGAGGATTTACACCGACAACGGGTTCGCCGAGTGGGAAGATCTCCTCGGCGACCTGGGGCTCGAGGCCCACCGCATCGAGCCGCTCCAGATAGCCTACCGCTCCACCGCAGAGATCATGCGCGTGGCCAGGGACGTCCTCGGGCCGCTGGCCAAGGAGCAATCCCAGGCGCCTCGACACGGGGCGCCGGTGGAGCTCCACCGCTTCTCCGACCCCGGCCAGGCGGTGGGATTCCTCGGCGAGGCCCTGCGGGATCTGTCCGCGCGGGAGCCGATGGCCAACGTGGCGGTGATCGCGCGGCACGCCTCCCAGGCGCGGATTTACTACGACGGGCTCGCAAAGGCCGAGATCCCCAAGCTGCGCTTGGTGGTCGACGAGGATTTTTCGTTCAAACCGGGGGTGGAGGTGACCGAGATCCGACAGGTCAAAGGCCTGGAGTTCGATTACGTGGTCATCGTCGAAGCCAACGCCGACACCTTCGGCGCCAACGATGAGTCCAGACATCTGTTTCACGTCGCGGCGACGCGGGCAGCCCACCAGCTCTGGGTGGTGAGCACGGCCGCCCCGTCACCCATCTTGCCGGCGTGGCTCGTCGGAGACGACTCAGGACAGTAGGAACCACAAAGAGAGGATGACCGCGTCTATCCAGCGCCGGCCGGGCCTGTGGGAAGGGGCGGGCAGGCTCGCGGAGCAGTTGATGATGGTGGTGGTGGGATCGGTGCGGGCCAGCTCGGCCCACTTGGATCCGCAAAAATCGTTATCCACACCGCATCCTGGTTCGTAGCTCATCCAGGTCTCGAAAAAAGGCTCGAACGCGTTCGTGTCGTCGCCGGCAAGCGCCATCGAAGCGTAGCGCAGAAAGTCGGCGCCCGCGTCGACGGCGACCTCGGCGATCGACGCAGCGCCGTCATCGCACTCGTCCATCTCGAGGGAGTGGATGAGCCCGTCCCGATTCGGCTGGTTGAGCGGGCCGAACTCGAGCGCGTTCATGACGTGACGGATTCTTCGGAGGTCGTCCGAGCGCACGGTGTGGGAGAAGCTGTCTTGAACCGTGTGGAGAGTCTTGCCAAGCTCAAAAGCGGGGCTCCAGACGTAGACATCTATTTGTCCATAAAAGTCGACAAAGGTTCTCATTTTTACGAGCTGCTCTTCTCGGGGACGCCGGTATTCGGCGACGGCGCGCTCGACCCCCGACTGTATGACACCGAAGCAGCGCTCGAGGGCGCGCTCTTGCCCGGCGGCCCAATTGTCATCGTCTCTTCTGAGGCAGTGCGAGGATTGTGCGCCCGGATGTGAGTGGAGCTCGTGCATCGAATTTGCATCGAAGACCGAATTATGGCCGACGTCGGGGAAGCGGGCTCCCAGGATGAGGCTGAAGGCGATAAAGCGGTTGACCTCGTCTTCGTAACTGGCGCCGACCTTTTTGCCCATGGATTCGAGCACGGCGGACCAGCTGTTGTCGAGGGGCAGGGGGATCGCGGTTTCTTTGAAAAGCGACTCTCCCGGGGCGCTGGACGCGTCGAAAGAGCGCCGCGTCAGGCTCTCGTGGCATGGGTAGCTGAATGCCGAACCGATCTCATAGGTGTGTCCTGCGCTGAGGAGCGCCGTGGAGACGAGCAGACAAAACGCGGCGCTTTTGCGCGAAGAGCTCACAGCATCACCTCCAATCCCAGCCGGGTGGCGAACTCGGATCGGCGCAGGGGCATCGGCCTGCGGGGCTGGGGCGCCATGAGGGCGAAGGTCAAGGGATCGAGCACGATGGCCCAGTTGCCGAACGACCAGCGCAGCCCTGCGGGGCGGACTTCCAGAAACCACCCGGTGGACCCGGCGTCGTCGAAGAGCTCGTCGTAGAGCAGCGTGCTCGTCCCGACGGCTATGGAGCTGCGGATGCCTCCGCGGAACAGGACCGTCCCTATCCCCAAGGCGACATTGAGCGCGCCCGGCGTGAGGTCGGACTCGTACTCGGAGCGAAGCCACATCGACTGGGAGACGTGCACGAACCCCCTTAAGTAATCTTTATAAAAAGAGAGCCCGAATCGGCCGCCCCAGCCCATGTTGAAACCCACGGCGGTCTGCGTCGAGTTCGGAGCGATCCACGAGAGCCCTGCGTCGAGCTCAAAGAAAAAGTCGTGCTCGGGCGGCCCGTCTTCCAAAGGCTGCTCGGCCTGGGCCGGTGCGGAAAAGAGGGCGCTCGCGAAAAAAAACACCCCCGCCAGGTAGACGATGGGCCGAGGCTGTGTAGTCAGCGCCGTCATTTCCAAAACCCGTATTCGATGGCCACGGTCGTCACAAAGGCGATGTTCGTGATGGGGACGCCGGAGGGTTGAGGCATCGATATTTTAAGGCTCAGCGGCCGGATCTCGATGATGTTTCGTTCGGTGAGCTCGAACCGCAGGCCGACCGGGTTGATGTCCAGGCTCATCCCGGTCGTCCCACGAGGCACGATGTCGGTCGCGAACAAGAGGGTGCTCGTCCCGAACGACGCGCTGAAGCGGACCTGCTGTTTGAGGATGAGAAAACCCAGCCCGGCGTCTGTCTCGAAGACGCTCTCGATGGGCGCGGCGCTCAGGTCTTCCGAGGGCCAAAAC
>JAABTR010000364.1 GCA_011389755.1 Deltaproteobacteria bacterium
GTCGAAAACAGTGTGAGCAAGACACTTGTCAGGTGCAGGTGCATTTTGCGGTAACGTCCGTTGCTCGTATACACACGAGATAGCATAAGTTTTTTTCTTGCAACACGCCAGAAACAAAGGGGAAAGCATCTGGCGCCGTTCTATTCCGTGGACCGCTGGGGTTGACGCCGAGCGGCTTGAGATAATATTAAGCGAGTGTCGATGAGGGACAGCGATTCATTCTTGCGGGTCTTCGAGCTGAAAAAGTTAGGAAGAATGTCATGGAAAACTTGATAGCGGCGGTGACTGCAGCCATCCTTTCGCTGCTTCCACATTGGAAGTCGGAAGGGGCAAACGCGCGCGCCGAGGAATACGCTACGATCGTCGTCGAGGAGTCCCAGGCGATGCAGCCGCCGATCGACCCCTTCTTGGTGGTGGCCATCATTTTCAAGGAAAGCAGCTTTCGCGCCAAGGTCAAAGGCGGGCGCGGAGAGATCGGCTTAATGCAGATCATGCCTCGTGGCGCCCTGACGCGAGCCATACTCAAGGAGAGAGACGAAGACCTGTCTCTCGTGGACGTGCGGGCCAACATTCGGGTTGGCGTGCACCATTTGCACTATTGGCAAAATGAATGCGGCGTCGAAAAGATGGACCAATGGCTCTCGGCCTATAATTTGGGGCGGTGCAAGAAGACAAAGTATGCCCGGAGGGTTAAAAGATTCTATTGCAAAATCAAACCCGGGGGCTGCGGCGGCGTCTCGTAGATTTTGAAAAGGCAGGCGCGTCGATGTCCGTGGCACACACACCGGCGTATTAGGCCCGGTAGAGGTTTCTCGCAGATGAGAAAGAATTTTCGTGGAAGGTTTCTCGTCGGCGCCTGCGTCGCTGTGGTGCTCGTGGCATCGAGGGCTCAAGCTGCCCCGCAAAGCGATGAGGGCCCGCCTCGCGCTCTCGAGGCCTCCGGGTCACAAGTTTGTGCGCCGGGGCAAATCTGCGAGGACGGCGGCTCGTGCGAAAAGAGTTATTGGAAGCCCGTCGGTCGCATCGCCCTTACACAGTTGGTCATGCAGGTCTCGACGTGGGCGATTTGGCCGGATACCTACGGACCCGCGCATTTCTCGAAGACGCCCGAGGTTTTCACCGACAACTTCTGGCACCCCCCGCGCCTTCAAGGGAGGAGAAACTTTTTCAAGTGGGACGGTGATGCCTATTTTGTAAATATCGTGGGGCACGGGCTCTTCGGCTCCGAGATGTACCTGGCCGCGCGGGATTGGGGGCACGGTATCGGGGTCTCTTTTTTGTACGCCCTGGCTGGCTCCGCTTTTTGGGAGTATTTCGTCGAAGGTCTCTTTGAAAGACCGTCTTCTGTAGATCTGATTTGGACTCCCACCTCGGGGTTGATTTTCGGCGAGGTGAGGCATCGAGTTTTGCAATGGGTGAGGAGGGATGTCGTTAATCCGATCTGGAGGCAGACCCTCCTGTTTGTCTTTGATCCCGTAGGAGAATTGGAAAGACTCGCATTGTATGGTTGCGAACGCCGGTTCCTTTGAAGACTCTCTTTATTCCACCTTGGGGCCGAAGAAATAGGCGACCCCGACGGAGATGAAATAGAGCACCATCAAGGGAGCGGCGAGCATCAATTGGGTCACCACGTCCGGCGGTGTGAGCATGGCGGCGAGGACCACCGAGAGGACCAAAAACCAACGGGAGAAGCGCAGCAGCTGCTTGTAGTTCACGATACCCGCGAACGACAAGAAAGAGATCAGGATGGGGAGCTCGAAGACGAGCCCGAACGCCAGCAGGATTCGGATCGCAAAGGACAGGTAGTCCGAAATCATGAGCACAGGCGAGAGCTTCTTTGCGTGGGGGTTCGCAGGGTAAGAGATCTCGACGCGGTGCGGCCCAGGGCCGGCAGGAGCAGGGACGACGCCCTCGTAGGCAAGGCGACCCGCTGGGGTTTGGACCGGAGAAAAATGCGCCTCGACGCGTTCCTCGTCGATGATGACCTTCTCGATGGGGGGAGCTTTGCCGCACGACGCCTGATCCCAGGTGAGAGTCAAAACGACCGTCTTTGCTCCAGCGCCCTGGGTCGCCTTGAGCTGGGCACAGTCGCTTTGGGAAAAACGGGCGAACAAAAAATCGTACCAACTTGTCTCGTCGCCCCCCGGAGCCGATTTGGGCTGCGGGGGCTCAGGCTTCGCAAGCGCGGGCACCTTCGGCGCGGAAGTGGCGCGGGTGTCTCGGGGAGCGTCGCCTGAGTCGATGTCCGCGACGAGAGCTCTGGCGGCGGTGGAGGGCGCGCCGCCGTCCCTCTTCAAGGGGGGGCCAGAGGCGGTGTCGCGGTCTTCGCCCGTCACCGTGTCCATGTCGTCGGTCGCCGCCTGTGTGTCGGCGCTTGTGGGGGTCTCTGCGGGGGGCCGCGTCCTGTCGCTGCCGGCTTGTGTGTCCGTGTCCCGGTCGGTATCCGGTGCCCCTTGGGCGGGTGCAGCCGGGTCTGTCGAAGATGGGCCGCGCTCCGAGGGGGTGCCGGCGAAGAGCGGCGCCGACGATTCCGGTGCGCGACCGTGTCCGGTGGTGTCTTCCGCGGAGGCGATCGCGACAACAGCCTCCACGGTGTTCATCTCGCGGCCCGCCGCGAATTCGAGGAAGAAGCGAAAGCCGATGGGAAACACGACCGCGTAGGCCATGAGAGAGCCGCCGACGAACAGGAGGGATGAGACCACGACAAAGGGGCCGGCGAGCTTCTTCTCCTTGGGGTATAGCCCTGGGGCGATGAACTTCCACAGCTGGTAGAGCACGAACGGAGCGGCGAGGAAGACGCCGCCGAGAGCTGAGAGTTTGAGCTCTGCGACGAAGGGTTCTATGAGGCTCGAGAAGTTGAGTAGATTTTCAAGGGCCGGCAGGCCGTCCACCTCGGGCCAAACGGTGTAGAGGGGAGCGAACATGAATTCGAGGATGTCCTCGCGGAAGAACCAGCACGCGATCATGCCCACGAAGATCGCCAGGAGCGATCGGATGATCCTCTTTCTGAGCTCTTCGAGATGCTCGATGAAGGACATCTTGACCTCGGGCTCTTGTGAGTTCTCTTCGCTCACGAGTCGCGCTCCTTGGGGTCGTGGCCCCGGCCGCCCGGCGGCGCCGTGGATTCGAGCCCTTGCTCCTGGGGTGCGGCGGCCGCCTCCTCAGTTTTGGGCCCTGAATCGGCAGGGACGTCGTCATCCTGGTCCGAGGCCGGCTTGGGCTTCTCGGTGGACGGCTGCCCGAGCTCGGCGTTGACCTCCTGAGAGGCCGAGTCGAGCGCGGCGCGCAGGCGCCTGTCTGCCCGCTCGACATCGGCGTAGGGCGAGGGGATGTCCTTTTGAAGCTCCCGGCCAAGGTCTCGAACGATGTCCCGAGGAGACTCGATGTCCGAGGTCTCGGCCTCGAGCTGCTCGCGCAGCTCCCTGCTCGCGGACTTGAGCTCCGCGACGATGCGCCCGAGCTTTTGCAGCATTCCCGGCAGCTGCTTCGGGCCCACGAAGAGCAACGCGATGATTGCGATGACGATTAATTCGGTCCAGCCTATCCCGAACACGGCTTGTTTTTCAACCTCGCTGCCAAAGCCGCGCGGTCCAGACCCGCGCGCGCACCAACTTAACCCGCTTTGGCATTCTCGCAAAGCCAAAGCGCGCTTTGGCTTTGCCCTAGAGCGGACCCTTAGGATTGAGTCTGGGTGAAATCGCGGACGGCGACCATGGCACGCTGGACCGAGCCGAGGTTCGAGGCCTGCTTTTCGGATATCCGTTTGATGTGGGTCGACAGCTCCACGATGCTCTCCATGCCCTCATGCTGCTGCCGGTGGGCCATGTTGAGCTGGTTGACCATTTTGGATATCGACTCGATAGCGTTTGTGACCTGACGCCCGCCCTTGGTCTGTTCCTGGGTGGAGCGCTCCACGTGTTGGACGATAGAGCGCATCTTCTCGGCGCCCTTGATGATGAGCTCGGAGCCGCGAGCCTGCTCGGCGGTGGCCGCTGCAATCTGTTGGACCGTCTCGGCGATGCGCCCTATGGCGTCGGTGACCTGCTTGGAGCCCCGGGCCTGTTCCTCGGTGGCCCGGGCGATGGAGCGCATCATGTTGGTCGATTTTTTCGAGCTCTCGAGGATCTTGCTCAGAGCGGTCTCGGCGTCGGCCACGACCTCTACGCCTTCGTCGACGTTTGCGTTTCCCTGCTCCACCGCCGCGATGGCGTTTCGCGATTCGGATTGGATGGCCTTGATGAGCTCGGCGATCTCCTTGGTGGATACCCCCGAGCGCTCGGCCAGCTCCTTGATCTCGTCGGCCACAACGGCGAACCCCTTGCCGTGGTCGCCTGCTTGAGCGGCGATGATCGCCGCGTTGAGGGCCAGGAGGTTCGTCTGCTCGGCCACGTCGTCGATGACGTTGAGGATTTGTCCGATGGCCTCGATCTTTCGTCCCAGGCTGGAGATGACATCCACCGCCACCTGGCTCGACTCCTTGATGCGGTTGATGGCGTCCAGTGTCTTGCTGATGGCCACAGCGCCCCTCTCGGCGTCGGCGGAGACGTCCTCCGAGATGGCGGCTGTGTCGTCTGCGTTGGATTTCACCTGATCGATGGAGACGTCCATCTCGTTCATGGCCGAAGAGGTGCCTTCCGACGTGGCCGACAGGGCCTCGACGTTGCTCGCCACCTCTCGGATGGAGTACGCCATCTCGCCGATGGAGCTGACGGTGTCCCGCACGGAGTTCCCCATCGCGAGCATGTTCTCGGCCACCTCCTCGTTTGTCGTTGTCATCTCGAGGATGGAAGAAGAGCTCTCCTCGGCGGCCTCGGCCAGCGCCTCCACGTGAGAGGCGATCTGCCTGAGGGAGTCGGTGATGTCCTTGAAAGAGTCGTTCGCCTTGTCGGTCAGCCCCCGCTGCTCCTCGATCCCGTCGCCGAGACTCGACAGCGCTGTCTCCGCCGACTCGACGAGCTCTTTTTGGGTCTCGTGCACCATCTGGTTGCTGTCGTGCTTGGCGGCCAAGGTGGCCTGAAGCTGATCAACCGACTCTTGGACGCCGACCAGCTCCTTGCGCAACCTCTTGGGCAAGAGCACGGGCCTTCCAGATGCGACGTCTTCGAGATATCTGGTCAGCATCTGGGTGGCTTTTGCGCAGCGCCACCGGCGATAAACGAGAAAGACCAGAACCGGAGCCGCGATGAGACTCAAAGGCAGATCGAGGGCGATGTCCAGGACGATGAGCGCCGTGCCGAGGGCGGCGGCAGCGATGTCGATGGTCGAGACCGGGGGCGTTGATTTTTGTTCCATAAGTGTATTTACCTCGAGCTGCTCATTTGCGAGGTTTTGAATGTCGTTTTTGAAATTTTACTTGTCTGATCGATAATTTAGCGGCCGTTTGAGGCGCGGTCAAGCAACGTGCGTCGATCTCGATTTCCAAGGGCCTTACCTTCTGGTAGCCTGTGCACCATGTTAGCTCACTTGAGGGTCAAGGACTTGGTTCTCATCGACGAGCTCGATCTCGAGCTCTCGAAAGGTTTCAACGCGCTGACCGGCGAGACCGGGGCGGGCAAATCCCTCGTCGCCGCGGCGGTCGACCTGCTCCTTGGCCGCAGGGCGAGCGCAGGGCTCGTCCGCAAAGGTCGAGAAGAGGCCGAGGTGGAGGGGCTCTTCGACATCTCCGACGAAGCCGGCGTCAAGCGCGGGCTGGAAGAGGCCGGGCTCCCCGTCGACGACGAGCTGCTCGTGCGGCGGGTCATCCCCGCCTCGGGCCGGCACCGGTGCTTCATCAACGGGCGCCTCGCCTCCTTGAGTGTGCTGT
>JAABTR010000365.1 GCA_011389755.1 Deltaproteobacteria bacterium
CGTGCGGCGGGTCATCCCCGCCTCGGGCCGGCACCGGTGCTTCATCAACGGGCGCCTCGCCTCCTTGAGTGTGCTGTCCCAGCTCGCCGAGGGGCTCGCCAGCGTCATGAGCCAACACGAGCAGCACACGCTGCTCGATCCCGCGCGGCAGCTGGCTCTTCTCGACGGGTACGCGGGGCACGTGGAGCTGCTCGCCGAGATGGAGACCACCTATGCCGAGCTCAAAAAGACTCAAGGGCGACTCGATGAGCTGCGTTCCCAGCAGCAAAACAGGGCCTCTCGTTTGGATTATTTGCGGTTCCAGCTCGAGGAGCTTGACAGGGTCTCTCCGAGAGCCGGCGAGCTCGAAGAGCTCGAGCACGACGCCGATCGCTTGCGTCACATAGAGCTTTTGCTGTCTGTTGCCGAGCGGGCTCGCTCGGAGCTCTACGAAGACGATGGCGCCGTGGTGGAAATCCTCGGGCGCCTGGCCGAGCAGATGGATGTCGCCGCCGGACACGATGAGAGGTTGCGCACCCCGGCGCGTCAGCTGGCCGAGAGCGCGGCGGTCATCGAGGACGTCGCCCGGGAGATGCGCAGCTACGTCACGAGCTTGGAAGGCGACCCGGCGGCGCTCGCGCAGCTGGAGCAGCGGCTCGATGAGCTGCGCGGCCTGATCCGCAAGCATAACGCGAGCGATGTCGACTCCTTGGTCGTCTTGATGGAACAACTTCGTCACGAGCAAAGCCGGCTCGAGCACTACGAAGAGGCGATGGATGAGGCCCACGGCGCAGTGGACGCGGCTCGCAAGGCGGCGGACCAGTGCGCCGAAAGACTGGGGCGCAGCCGGCGCAAGGCGGCGGTGACTCTGGCGCGCGCCATCAGCGCAGAGCTCTTGGACCTGCAGTTCGCCCAGGGCGGCTGCGAGATAGTGGTGGATCGCGACGGGGCGAGCCTGAGCGCGTCCGGTTGCGATCGCGTCGAGGTGCTGGTGGCGCTCAACCCAGGAGAGGGAGCCCATCCCTTAAGGAAGGTGGCCTCAGGCGGTGAGCTCAGTCGCTTGCTTCTCGCGGTCAAGAGGGCGCTTGCCGGTGTCGGACCGGTCGGGACCTATGTCTTCGATGAGGTCGACAGCGGCATCGGCGGCGCGGTGGCCGCCGCCGTGGGCCGCAAGCTCTCAGAGGTGGCCCGGCACCACCAGGTCATCTGCATCACCCATCTGCCGCAGATCGCCGGGATGGCCGACGCCCACTTCTTCGTGGCAAAAAAAGCCGTCAAGGGGCGCACGGCCACCTCGGTGCGCTGCTTGCGCCCCGAGGAGCGCGTCGAGGAGATGGCCCGAATGCTCGGGGGGCACACAGTTACGGAGAACACGCGGCAGGCTGCGCGGGAGCTGATGAGTCAGGCTCGGGCATGAAGAGGAGCCCCACATGCACTGGAAGGTGAGACGGGATTTTTTGGCGCGCGCGGATATCTTCTCCGGGGTGGGGGGCAGGGATCTGAGGGCGCTCGCAAAGTCATGCACCCTCAGCAGTTACGCCCCCGGCGACGTCCTGTGCCACCAGGGGGAGCGTGGCGTGGCTGCGTTTCTCATCGTGTCGGGGCGGGTCCAGGTGGAAAACGTGATGCCCGGCGGCCGAAGCCTCGTCCTGGCCCGCCTCGGGCAGGGAGAGATGGTCGGGGAGCTGTCGATCATAGACGGCGCTGAGAGGGTGGCCACGGTCCGGGCGATCAACGAGGTGGACGTCCTGGTTTTGGCCCAGTGGGGCTTCAAAGCGCTGATAAAGAGGCGCCCCTCCATTGCAGCGGCCATGTTGCCGGTGGTGGTGGCGCGGTTCAGAGATACGGCCAAAGATCTGCGGGAGCGGGACTCGGAGGCCAAGGCGGCGCGAGAAGCGTCCTATCACTGAGACGGTCTTTGCAAGGGAGCTTTCAGCGGCAAAACACCTTTTTGAGGATGGTTTCTTGGGACGCGCTTATGTGCTCGAATTTAAAGGCACACAGCCCGTCTTCTTGCCAGACGCGCCGACTCTTCAAAGAGGTGGTAAGCCCGCCTTCGACGAGAGGGACCTCGATATCAACGAACTCCGCGTCGGGCTCGGCCTCCCCGCGCTGCTCGAGGCGAATTCCCCCGGGGCTGATCTCGCAAGCTCGGCAGGGGTAAGCCTGTCCTTCGATGTGGCGGGTGACGGTCATGTTGACCGAGATGCGATCCGACTGGCGGCGTTCGGGCATTTGACGTGAACTCCCAATGCAGCGTGACCTATGCAGCAATCCTACATTCGACCACATGAAGCGGTCAAGAAAACGGCACGGGGCAGGTGTCGCGCGGCGCTCAGCAGGTACGAGTTGGCTGCGGTGGTCTGAAAGGGCTTCACGATGACTTTCTGAAGACCTCGACCTCCATGCGGTTCTTACCGGCCTTTTTGGCGCGGTACATCGCGTCGTCGGCCAGTCGAACGAGCTCATCGCCGCTCGGCGGCAGGCTCTCGAACACGACGACGCCGGTGCTGAAGGTCACGGGCCAGTCTTTTTTCTCCATCTCGCCGAGGAGTCGCTCGCTCAGATGCTCGGCGAGGTGCGATGCTTTTTCGAGGCCCAGGTCCGGAAACAGGACGAAGAACTCGTCTCCGCCGAGGCGGCCGACGATGTCCGTCGCCCGCACGTGGTGAGCCAGCGTGCTCGCGACTTTGGCGAGAAGCTCGTCACCTGCCCAGTGCCCGAGGGTGTCGTTGACCTGCTTGAAGTTGTCGAGATCGATGTAGGCTGCGGTCAAAACCAGACCGGAACGGGTGGCTCGAGCCATCTCCTTTTCGATCGCGCTTCGTATGGCACGGGAGTTGGCGATACCCGTGAGGCCATCTACCGTTGCAGTGAGCTTCTCGTGTTCCAGTTGGCGGCGAATCATCGTGAGCAAATGGACAGTGATGGCAAAAAAGGCGCCGCGCACCAGCGCGTTCCAGAGGGGAATCCACCAGCGAGAGTAAGCCGTCACCATGGTGACATCTGCCGCCAGCCACGTCCCGGCGCTCAGCGCGGCTGCCATATAACCCTGCAGCCGCCCACCATACCAGCTCGCGATGGAGACCGGGGCCAAGTAGAACACCTCGAAAGACAGCTCATGACCCCACGAGTAATCGATTAGCCCTACGAAAGTGACGCCGAGGATCGTCGATAGAAATATTTTGAAATGGAGCGATGTTGCTGAGGGCATTTCGCTTCTTTCTTCATCAAAAATCGACGAACCGCGGTCGATCTTTCTCTAACCAGGTTTTGGGGTCCTGTCGAGGATCTGCACCTGGGGACATGAGGCCTCG
>JAABTR010000366.1 GCA_011389755.1 Deltaproteobacteria bacterium
TCGAAGACCCAACCCCTCGCCCTTCTCGAAGAAGACTGATTCGAGAGGACAGGCCATGGAGAACGTCGCCATGATGGAGATGTATATCAAGCCCGCGGCCCAATTCAGCGCCGGTCTCCTCGAGTTGCTCGGCATGGGAACCATCCTAGTCCTGGCTGTATTCTCGCTCGGTCATGGGGTCTATCTTATATTCAAAAGGGAGAAAGGCGCCGATATCTTTCAGCGTATGCGCCACCGCATGGTC
>JAABTR010000367.1 GCA_011389755.1 Deltaproteobacteria bacterium
GCCTTGGGAAAGCCGTACTTGCCGAGTTTGTGCGCGAAGGTGCGCAGGGGCATGCCGATGAGCTTGGCGGCCTGGTTTCTGATGCCGCCGGCGGCTTCGAGCGCCTGGGCCATTCGGGTCTTTTCGAGCTCTTCGACTTCGTCGGACAGGTTCCGAAAGCGCGCCGGAGCGGCTTGAGAGGCCCCATTGGGAGGGCTTGGCGATGGTGCGGGTTCGGCGGCCCTGGAGACCAAACTAAAGCGCCCTGTGGCCTCGGCGGGCCTCTCTTCTTTTTTGCTTGCGCCGATGTGGGCGGGCAGATGCTCGGCGGTGAGCTCGTCGTGATGGACGACCGCGACGACGTAGTCCATGAGGTTCTTGAGTTCTCGAACGTTGCCCGGCCAGCTGTGCGCGGCCAGGCGGCCCATCGCCTCTTCGGTGATGGACATCGGTTCGCGCCCCATTTTGACGCAGGCTTCGGACAAAAACGTTCGGGCCAGCACCGGAAGATCCTCAGGTCGTCGGGTCAGCTGTGGGATATCCACCCGGGCGGCGTTGAGGCGATAGAACAGGTCGCGCCGGAAGCGTCTCCGGCTCACCTCGTGCTCCATGCGACGGTTGCTCGCCGCGATGACCCGAACGTCGATGGTCCTCTCCGCCGAGGATCCGACCCGGCGAAGCTTCTTGGTCTCGATGACTCGAAGCAGCTCTGCCTGGGTGCGCGAAGACGCCTCGCTGATCTCGTCGAGGAAGAGGGTGCCGCCGTCGGCCGTCTCAAAGAGGCCTGGTTTTTCGCCGATAGCCCCGGAGAAGGCCCCCTTCTCGTGGCCGAACAGCTCGCTCTCGAGCAGCGACTCGGGGACCGCGGCGCAGTTGAGGGCCACAAAGGGGCGATCTCGCCGGCCGGACCAGGAATGGACGGCAGCGGCGACGATCTCCTTTCCGACGCCTGTCTCTCCGGTGACCAGCACCGGCAGGTCGGTCTGGGCGAGATCGGCGACCAGCTCGAAGAGGTTCTTCATGACGGGGTCCACAGCGACAATCGTCCTGCCTAGGAGGTCGAGGGTGAGGACATCGCCAGAGAGTCGCCCCACCGCGCCCTTGTCAGCTTGTAAGGCGGCTTTCGTGGCGCACGCCACGAGGGAATCGCGATCGGCGCCGTCGGCCGGGCACAAGGCGAGCCCCGCGCTCACTTGGTCCCCCAGGTGCTCCAGGGAGCGCAGGAGCCTGCTCGCGGGGATCTGCGCCTCGGCTCCCGTCTCGGGCAAAAGGACCCCAAGCGCGCTTTGGCCGATCCGCCCCACCACGTCGACGACGCGCAGCCGCTGCTGGATTTTGTGAGCGATCTCGGCCTCGACGGCGGGCGGCGCGTTTTCGAGTTTTAAAAAAAGCAGCGCCAAGGGCCGGCTGTAGCGCTGGCTGCGAGCGATCTCCTGCCGGAGCCTCTTGTCGAAGCTCTTTTGTCCCAGAGCCGGGCACAGGGCGGTCGTGCGGGGATCCCGGTTAAGGACGAGGCCGACGTCGCCCAGCCGGAGGCTCTCGCCGGGTTCTACGCGCCGCTCGCCTTTGAGCAAAACCCCTTCGATGACGCAGTCGTCTGAATCCAAAGGGCGCACGTGGGCTTCCCCCGACCGAAGGACCACTTCGAGCGCCCGTGGCGGGCCGGATGGGATAACGATATCGCTCGAGGGATCGCTGCCAAGGGTCGTTCGAGAGATGCGCAGTCTCTCGATGCGCGGCTCGTGGCTCGCCGGCGTGAATATGGCGAAAAAAAGCCCCGGCCCCGCAGCGCTGGGCTCGCCGGAAGGCGAGGGCGGCGTTGTCTCAGAGCTGGGCTGTTTGGTTGTGCCGGTCATTCATCTTTCGTCAGCTTGGGCGTTGGGCGCCGATCCCGCAGGGGACGTGCGGCCAAGGAACAATAAAGAAGCTGTGACGTCCCTCAATATTTAAGATACTTTGTCCATAGGCGGCCGCAACGAAGCAGGCGCTTTGGGTAGGAGCTTCAGAAGGGTGACTGCGAACCGCAAAGAGACGCTGTGGATGCTGGGGATACTCACGCCCTACGCCTGTGTGGCCGTCGGAATGTACGTTTTTAAAAGCGCCTGGGCGGCCATGCTCTCCTACCACGCCATCGCGTTGATCCTCACGGTCGTTCACGGTAAAAAAGAGGTCTTCCACCTGGTGCTCGAGGGTTTTAGGCCCCGCGTCGCGCTGGTGCTTTTGCCCCTATCGTCCCTCGCCGGGGTGGGGCTTTGGCTCGTCTGGCCGAAAATGCCCGTGGATTCGACGGGGATCTGGAATTCACTGGCGACATTGGGTTTGCCCCGAAGCGGCTGGGTCGGGTTCATGATTTACTACACCTTGGTAAACTCCTTTGTCGAAGAGGTCTTTTGGAGAGGTACCTTGCGAAAGGTCAGCCCGCATGTCGTCGTCGATGCGGGGTTTGCGGGCTACCACGCCCTCGTCTTGCCCGCATTCGTTTCGGCCGGTTGGGCGGTGGCGCTGGCGGTGACCTTGTATCCGGCGGCCAGGATGTGGCGGGACCTGGTCAGAAGGACGGGGGGGTTGGCGCTGCCCATCGCCTCTCACGCGGTGGCCGATGCCGCCATCGCGGCATTTGTGTGGTCCATCTGAGGTCTTTGTCTTTACGACGAGGGCTTTTGGGCCCGACAGCACGCCGCGCTGGCCGCGGCGAAAAACGACAAGAAGCGCTGTGCGTTTTGAGCGGGGGAGAGCTTTGGGCCTGGTCGGGTTTGCCTTCCGAACGCCCTGGCGTGATATTTCGAAGCGTTGGCCGCGGATCCGTCGGGATTTTTTGGGACGCGCTCCATGATTTCAAAAGGTTGCTCGATAGCGTTTTGGCTCATGGTCATACCCCGAGGGTGTCTTACATTCCGTTTTGCTCGGATCCCTTACTAAAACAGCAATTCCACAAATGCAAGAAAAATACAGTCATAATAAAAAAAGAAATCGATGGCCGCTGGGAGACAGGAAGTTGACGGTTTTGCCCGGTGATGCTTCCCTGTGAAGGATGGTGCTCGAGGAGTTTTGCGCCGGGGGTTGCCCGGTGAGGAGGTCGGATGATTCGGGGTCATTTTATCGTTCTGGAAGGGATCGACGGATCCGGGACCACCACACAGGCCGAGAGGCTCCGGCGGCGGCTCGACGGCGAAGGGTTGCCGGTGCATGTCACGGCCGAGCCTTCCACGGGGCCTATCGGAGCGACAATCAGGCAGTTTCTGAGCGGTCGACTCGTGACCCGATTGCCCAGCGGTATTTCGAACCCCCGCTGGACGACCATGGCCTTGATGTTCGCGGCGGACAGGCAGGATCATCTCGAGGCCGAGATCGAGCCGAATCTGCGCGACGGGGTCAATATCCTTTGTGATCGGTACATGTATTCGTCGATCGCTTATCAGAGCGTGACCGCGGGCCGCGCCGACACCACCGGCTGGATTGCGGAGATCAACCGCTACGCGCGCAAGCCCGATCTGGCCATCTATTTGCGCATCAACCCCCAAGAAGCGCTGCAGCGTTGCCGGGAGCGCGACAGGAACGTGGAGATGTTCGACGATCCGGACCTTCAGCGCAAGATAGCCCAGGCCTACGAAAGGCTGCCCGAGCTTTTCCCCGACGTGAAGATCGTCACCGTGGATGGAGGCCGCTCGGTGGAAGAGGTGGCGCGGGAGTGCTGGGCTCACGTCGAGGCGTTGCGAGCCGAGGGAGCCCCTGAATGAGGCGGCTTTGCAGCCGATTGTGTGTTTTGACGGCGGTGCTTTTCGGTGCCTGCGGCGGCGCCGAAGTAAAAGTCGAGGCGACGCCCCCAGCTCCCGCGAGACCGGTCGTCGCCGATGTGGCGACGTCGGATCCCCAGCCGAGCGCGCAGCCCGGTGCGATCGTTCGCTCTGAGCTCGACGCCGTGCTGGCGGGCGGTCCGGGGCGGCTTTTGGGCCGGGTCGCCACGGAACCATATCGCCCGAGTGGAAAATTTGTTGGTTTTCGCATCACGGCGTTTACGAGGGGAGCTCCCCAAAAGATCGATCTGAGGGTTGGAGATGTCATCTTGGCCGTCAACGAGCGTTCCATCGAGAGGCCGGAGCATCTTTTGGAGGTCTTCGAGAGGCTCGCTTCGGCCGATGAGCTGATTTTTGAGCTGCTGCGCAGCGGTCAGCGGGTGGAGAGGCGGTACCTCATCGTCGATTGAGGCGCGAGTCTATGCAGGAACTCACCGCTTTTTGGGCTCAGCGCTTCTGTGAGCCCGCCACGTCCCCCGACCGGCCGTCTCGGCCTTGACGGCGCTCATGGCGAAAGTGCCCGAGGCCTCGTTTCCCTCGATCTTGCCGTGCAGGTAGCCCGCTCTGGGGGTTTGAGCCTCGACTCTGTCCGATCCGAGCCACGCGCGCAGGGCGCCTTCGTCCACGAAGCCTTGGACGCGCAAGGTCGTGCCCGAAACC
>JAABTR010000368.1 GCA_011389755.1 Deltaproteobacteria bacterium
CTCTGTCCGATCCGAGCCACGCGCGCAGGGCGCCTTCGTCCACGAAGCCTTGGACGCGCAAGGTCGTGCCCGAAACCTCGGCCCGACCCCGCAGCGCGCCGTCTTCCACTGTGAAGGTCACCGAGCCCGTCTCTTTCCACGGGTTCTTCGTATCGGTGAAGGTCAGCTCGCCGGTGTAGGCCGCGAGGTCCGTGGGCGCCTCTCCCGGGTCGCTTCCCGGCGTCGAGGAGGTGTCTGGGCGGCTCTCGACCGCGGCGTCTTTTGGGGCGGCCGCTTTTTCGGCGAGAGGCTCCTGCTCGGGGGCGCTTTTGCCACAGGCGAGCGGGCTGAGGGCACATAGAAATATCAAAATGATCGAAGTCGCGTTCATGTGGTGACCTCCGTCAGCTCCACGGCCAGCCTGCCTTCGTAATCCACGAGGCGTCCCGAGGCGACGGCCCGATCTCCGACGACGAGGCTCACTTCGGCGCCGATGTCTCGATCCAGCGTGAGGACGGTCCCGGCCATGAGGGAGCCGGCCTGGTCGACGGAGAGCCGCAAGCGGCCTATCTCCACGCTCATCTCGACCTCGAGGTCGCCCTCACGTGGCTGCAAAGGAGGGCTGACAGTTGTTTTGAGCTCGGTGGGACTTTTGTTTTGCATGGTGTGTCCTTGGTCGATATCTTCGATGGCGAGGGCCGAAAGACCGCGCCACGACGCGCGCCTGCGCCAGGCGCCGCAGCGAAGCGTGCAGCGCGAGGGCCCATCGTCGCCGCCGGGGTGCTCGAGCTCATCGCAGATCACCACGTCGCCGGCTGCGAGAGCTGTGAGCTGCGAGGCTTCGATCCTGGTGGCGCCGATTTGGATGCGGACCGTCACGGGCCACCTCCTCGTGCTCGAGGCGATCTCCCTGCCGGATCGGGGGGGGGCCCCGCCCAGCGATGCGAACCAGAGGTGCACCGGGAAACTAAGGCGGGCGCTCGCAAGTCGCGCGGAGACAAAAAAGCCGGGCTTGGAGCCGAGGTATTCGGGGAGCTGATCGGCGTCGTAGAGGCTGCCGCGCACGTAGAACATGGCTCCACCGGCCTGCGTCCAGTCGCGGGCGGCGCGATCCAGGGCATACATCAAGATGCCCAGCTCTCCTGTGCTCAGCTGCGGCGCGTTTTCGCCCGGGGCTCGGCATGAGACGCGGTCCACGAGCAGGCGGGCCTCGCGCAAGGGCAGGCCGAGAGCCAGGCGCCGGGACCTGGGCGAGGGGCCGAGCGACAAAGCCAAGATGACGCAGGGTTCCCCGAGTTGATGGGCGCCCTTTTCGATGACGCGCATTTCCAAGATCGTCTCGTCGCTGCGCAGCAGCTGCGCGAGGGACGGCAGGCGGACGCGGCCGAAGCCACCTGGAAAATGTGACGCGATGAGGTTTTTCGAGCAGGCCACGCCGGGCTCCAGCGCAGGTAGCGTCCAGGGGAGTGACCCAGCGCTGCCGGGAATCGCGGGTTTTTGGTCCGGCATCATCTTCAATCTCGCTCTGCCCGACTTGTCGCCCCGTGGGCGAAGGGGTAGTATACATGTATCATCATGACAGCGGATCTCATCGGAAAAGAATTGCTCGGCCAATTTCGCATCGTGCAGCGCATCGGGCGCGGGGGCATGGGCGAGGTGTTTAAAGCCGAACAGCCGGCCATGGACCGGCTGGTGGCCATCAAGATTTTGCACGCAAAGCTCGCCTCTCGGCCGGACCTGATATCGCGTTTTCGACGAGAAGCGCGGGCGATGAGCCGCCTGTCACACCCGAACACCGTCCGCGTCTTCCTCTACGGGCAGCTCGAGGAGACGAATCAGCTCTACATCGTGATGGAGTTTCTCGACGGGATCGACCTGGCGCGCCTCGTGCGCCGGGAGGGGCCCTTGGAGGTCGGCCGGGCGGCCCAGGTCATGATTCAGGTGCTCGGGGCGCTCGAGGAGGCACACTCTGTCGGGGTGGTCCACCGGGATCTGAAGCCGGAGAATATCTTGTTGTGCACTCAGGGCGGTATCCGGGACTTTCCCAAGGTCCTCGACTTCGGCCTTGCTAAAATCAGGGAGAACAAGCCGCGGCCCGGGTCGATGATCCTGACCCAGGAGGGCATGGTCTTCGGCACGCCGGAGTTCATGTCTCCCGAGCAGGCGCGCGGAGAGACGCTCGATGCGCGGTCCGACATCTACTCCGCCAGCTTGATTTTCTACGAGCTTGTGACCGGAAAGCTCCCTTTTCCCAAGTGTAAGCCGATGGAGTATATCTCCCACCACATCTACACCGATCCCATCCCGATTACGGAGCGGGCCGGGAAGCTCTCCCTGCCCCGCGCCCTGGATCCGATCCTCGCGGTGGCGCTGGAAAAAGACAAAAACAAGCGCTACCAGTCGGCCCGGGAGTTTGCCGAGGCGCTCAGAGCCGTTTTGCCCCGCGCGGCGCGCTCACTGCCGGCCCGGGCGCTCCCCGATGCCGAGTCCGGGTCCCAATCGGAACCCGTATCACGGGAGAATCCCGACGAACCCAAGTCTGTCAGGATGCGCGGCGAGAAGGACACCGGGACAGGGCGAATGGTGCTGTTTGGCATGCTGGGGGTGATCATCGTGCTTCTGGGCCTAGTGATCTTCTTGCTGCTCGAGCGCGAGCAAAGCGAGCCTCCCCCGGCGGTGGTGCCCGTGCCGGGGGCGCAAGGCGCCGAGTCGGCACCCTCAGAATCAGGGCCCCAGACGATTCCCGCGCCGCCTCCGATTGCCCCCACCGGCTCGGCCGCGACCCGGCGTTAAAAAAACACCACATCAATATAATCGGAAAACGAAGATCCCCAAGATGTGGGTCATCCCGTCTTCTTTTTTCCTTCTTGTAAAAGACAAATACCAAAAACGACGCGAGCATGACGCAAATCATTTAGGTCAAAGCGGGGATTCACTATTACAGGGTCTCAATCGGAGTAACACCTTAAGGTCAGGAAAGGGGTTTCCATGTCTGAACAGAAGGTCATGAATCGCTGGATGGTCGTTGTGGGGGCGATCTTGGTCCAGCTTGCGCTCGGTGCTATCTACGCGTGGTCCGTCTTTACGCCGCAGCTGACCGACGCGGGATGGACGAAGGCCGACACCCAGTGGGTGTTTGCCATTGGTTTGGCGTTTTTCGCCATCGTCATGGTCCTCGCCGGCAAGCTGATGCCCAAGGTTGGCCCGCGGAAGCTGACGGTCGCCGGCGGCATCGTGCTGGGCGCGGGCTATGCCCTGGCCGGTCTGATGAACACCACCGACTTCTGGCCGATCTTCTTGCTCATCGGCGTGGTGGGCGGCAGCGGCATCGGTCTGGCTTATGTGGTGCCTATCGCCGTGGGCATGCGCTGGTTTCCGGACAAAAAAGGTCTCATCACGGGACTGGCCGTGGCCGGCTTCGGCTTCGGCGCCATGGGCTGGGTCAAGATGGCGGGCACCTGGGGGCACCTCATCGAGAACATGGGCCTGTCCACCACTTTTCTGATTTACGGAGTCGCCTTTTTGGTCATGGTCGTCCTCGGCGGCATCTTCATGGTCTTCCCGCCCGAGGGATGGCTGCCCGAAGGGTACACCCCACCGGCGACCACCGGCGCCGGTGGTCCGGCAAAGGGCACTGTGGACTTTACAAGCGCCGAGATGCTCTCCAAACCTCAGTTTTTCATGATCTTTTTTGGTTTCGTGGCCGGCGGCGGCGCGGGCCTGATGAGCATCGGCCTGATGAAGCTCTTCCCCATGGAAGCCCTCATGGCCAACGGCATGACCGAGATCGAGGCTAGCGCCATAGCCGGCACGGCCATGGCCATTTGGTTCTCCTTGGGCAACGGTTTCGGTCGGATCCTGTGGGGCGCCATGAGCGACAAGCTCGGCCGGAAGCTCTCGGTGGTCCTCATGCTGGCCAGCCAAGGGGTGTTGGTCCTCACTTTCCCCTACATGGCCGGGTCCCAGTGGCCACTGTGGATCTTCGCCGGGCTCATCGGGTTCAACTTCGGCGGCAACTTCTCCTTGTTTCCAACCATCACCGCCGACACCTTCGGTGCCAAGAACGTGGGGCAGAACTATCCGTTCATTTTTCTCGCATACGGCGTGGGCGGCATCGCCGGTCCGATGATGGGCGGCATTTTGGGAGACATGGGCAACTTCCCGCTGGCGTTTACGATTTGCGGCGTGGCGGTCCTCGTGGCCGCGGGTGTCGTCGCCATGGTGAGACCGCCCCAAAAGGCGACCCATCCGGCAAACAACCAGACCGCGGCGGCGAGCGCCTAGGTCGATAGTAACGAGTTGACGAAGCCGGTCGCGGGGCCTTGAAAATGGGCGCCGCGGCTGGTCTTTTTGGGAGACGGAAAAGTCCCCTCAATGCGAAAAAGGAGCGTGTCAAAAATGGCAGACAAAATGTTCGAACCGAGCGCAGAATTCCGCGAGAAAGCCTGGATTAAAAGCTACGACGAGTACAAGAAGATGTACGATCGTTCCATCAACGATCCCGAGGGATTCTGGGCCGAGCAGGCCGAGCAGTTCACCTGGTTCAAAAAGTGGGACAAAGTCCGCGACTACAATTTCGATCGCAACAAGGGCAAAATTCACATCGAGTGGTTCCGCGGCGCCAAGACGAACATCACCGTGAACTGCCTCGACAGGCACCTTGAGAAGCGCGGTGATCAGGTCGCCATCATCTGGGAAGGCAACTCCCCCGAGGAAGACAAGAAGATCACCTACAAAGAGCTGCACGAGCAGGTCTGCAAAGCCGCCAACGTGCTCAAAGCCAACGGCGTCAAAAAGGGCGACCGCGTCAGCATCTACATGCAGATGATCCCCGAGCTGGCCGTGGCCATGATGGCCTGCGCCCGCATCGGCGCCATCCACTCCATCGTGTTCGGCGCTTTCTCCCCCGACTCCCTGTCCGACCG
>JAABTR010000369.1 GCA_011389755.1 Deltaproteobacteria bacterium
AAAAAGAACTTCCCCCCGGTCACCGAGCACACCCTGCCCGGCTGGATGACCAACGTCATCGCGGGGCGCATGGCCAACAAGCTCAACCTTCAGGGCCCGAACTTCACCGTGGACAGCGCGTGCTCGTCCGGGGTCGGCGCCTTCTTGCCCGCCATGTACCAGCTCATGTTCGGCACCGTCGATATGATGATCAGCGGCGGGCTCAACCAACAGCTCTCCGATACCTTCACGAGCGGCGTGTGCTCCATCGACGCCATGGCCGAGAGCGTGGCGCGGCCCTTCGACGCGGCGGGCAAGGGGTTCCTCGTGGGCGAGGGCGGGGTCTTGTACCTGCTCAAGCGCTTGGCGGACGCCGAGCGGGACGGGGATGAGATCTTGGCGGTCATCCACTCTGTGGGCGGTTCTTCGGAGGCCGATTCCAAGTCGATGCTCGCGCCCACCGAGGACGCCGTGCGCCGGTCTATCCGCACCAGCTTGGCCCGCACCGACGTGCGCGCCGACGAGATCGGCGTCGTGGACTGTCACGGGTCCGCGAACCTGCTCTCGGATCTGGTCGAGGCGCGGTCCCTGGCCGCGGAGCTGCGCCGCGACAGCGCGGCCCCGCCGGTTCACTTGACCGCCATCAAGTCCCATGTCGGCCATCTGTATGGAGGCGCCGGGGCCAGCTCATTGTTCAGCACCATACAGGCGCTGCGACACCGCGCGGTGCCCGGGATTAGGAACCTGGAAAAGCCACGCCCGGAGATCGAGGATATATTGGACAAGGCCCGGCCTCGTCACGGCACCGAGCCCCTCGAGGACGTCTTCACCGCCGGCGCGGTCAATTCTTTGGGGCTCGGCGGAGCGAACTACTTCTTGGTCGTTTCGACGCCGGACGGCCGAGCGCGGGCAAGAGATGCGGGACCGAAAAACGAGTCGACCGCGTCGACAAAGTCGGCGGTTACCAACCCAGTAGGAGGCTCCTCAGCGATGTCTGTTTCCAGACCCATGATGCGCGCAGGCGACCAGAGCTCGGCAGACATCTTCGTCTGCCTGGCCGAAGGCGAATCCGAGCTCGAATCGGCGCTGGGGCGGGCGCTGAAACAGTCTCCCATACCCCAGTTCATCTCGGAAGGCTCCGACCCGTCCACCCGTCTGGCAGTGACCTACTCGAGCGAGGATGAGCTCAAGAGCAAGCTGGGCAACGCCATGCGCATGGTGCAGGGCGGGCACAGCCTGCGTCCCTTGGAGTCCCAGGGCGTCTACGCCGAGACCGTGACGCCAAGCGCGACCTTGGAGCCGTTGGTGTTCTGCTTTCCGGGCCAGGGCACGCACTACATCGGCATGGCGCGCTTCTTGTACGACAGCCACGAGGGGTTCCGCGAGACCGTGGACACCGTTCACGAGTTGGCCTCGAAGGCGTTCGGTTTCGACCTGCGCGGCCACATCTACGGCGATCCTGAGGATAAAACGATCGCCGAGCGCCTCGGGACCCTCGTGGGCGCGCAGACGGCGCTGTTCGCGGTCGAGGTGGGGATGGCCCGCGTCTTGGAGTCCCTTGGCGTGCGCCCAGGCGTCGCCGTGGGTCACAGCTTTGGTGAGATAGCGGCGCTCACGGTCGCGGGGGTCTGGGACCTGCCCACGGCCTACCGCGTGGTGGAAGCCCGCATCCGGTCGGCGGACGTCGTCCTGCAAGGAGACGGGCCCAGGCTCGGCATGATGAGCGTCATCTGCTCCGACGACCAGCGCGACGCCATCTTGGGGCTCTCCGAAGGCAAGGTGGTGCTGACGAACATCAACGCGCCGGGGCGCTTCGTTTTTGCCGGTGAGCTCGACTGGGTGAAGAGGACCGTGGCGGTGGCGGAGTCGTTCGGGGCCGAAGCCCGGCTCCTGCCCATCGGCGCCGCGTTCCATTCGCGTTTCATGGAGCCGGCCCGCGAGCCCTTCCGGGAGGCCCTCAGAGGGCTGCCCTGCGCCCAGCCGAGCTTCCCGATCCTCTCGACGATTACGGGCGAGTACATCGAGCCGGGGAGCGTGTCGAGCGAGTGGCTCGCAGAGCATCTGTCGGGGCAGCTCGTCACCACGCTCAACCTCCCGCGGGAGATCGGGCGTCTCTTCGCCGAGGGCTACAGGCACTTTTTGGAGGTCGGCCCCGGATGGTCCCTCACGAAGATGATCGCCGCGATCCTCGGGGACAAGCGCTACCGCGCCGCTCCGGTCCTGCACCCCAAGGTGGGCGACGAAGAGACCTTCCGGCGCGCCCGGGCCTTCTTGGTGGCGCTGGGCCACATGGGCTCGGCCGCCGAACGGCAGAACCTGCCGGGGCTGTTTTCCGATGATTTCGCCTCGTATCTCGAAGAGCGCGAGCCGGCGGTGCTGGCCTTGCTCGAAGAGGTCCACTCCCGCTACTTGGATATTACGAGACAAGAAGCTCACCGCATGTTCGAGCGGCCCGCTCCCTCTCGCCCCGCTCCGGAGCGCGCCATGAGGGCGACGGTCCCGGCGCGGTCCGCGCTGGAGGCGGCGCCTGCGCCGAAGGCCGAGCCCGCACCGGCGGTGGCGGCTCCTGCTCCTGCTCCTGCTCCTGCCTTTGTTGTGGACACCGGTGTCTGGGTGGAGCGGGTGCGTGAGAAGCTGGTGACGACGACGGGCTACCCCGCGGAGATGCTGGAGGACGACCTGGATCTGGAGGCGGACCTGGGTGTGGACTCGGTGCAGCGGGCGGAGATCTGGATATCGCTGACCGAGGAGCACAGGCTGGACAAAGAGGCGCGTCCCACCGGGATCCGCACGATCGCGAACTTCGCGGAGGCGCTGGCCAAGATCGATGGGGCAGAGGCGACCGCGCAGCCAGCTGAGCCCGCGCCGGACACCTCTCGAGGGGAGGCTGTGCAGGTCGAGCAGGGAGCCTCGAGCGACACCTGGGGGCTCTTCGCCACGTCGACCGCGGCGGTGACCTCGGCAGATTTAAAACCTTTCACCTGTCGCAAGGTGGTGGTGGTGGCGGCCCGCCGGGATCGCTCCACCGCCGGGCTCGCGAACCGGCTGAGCAAGCACGGCGTGGAGACCGAGGTGCTCGAGGCCGCTTCGGTGGACGACACCTTCCCCGAAGCGCTCGCCAAGCTCGTCGGCGGCTGTGACACGATCATCTACGCGGCGCACAAAGATATCCTCGAGGAGAAACAGACAGGGCGGGAGGCGCTCGCGGCGCTGCGCGACGAGACCGATCGCATCTACAACGTGTTCAAGAAGCTCTTCGGCATCCTCGAAAAAGATCCCAAGCGGATCATCGTGCCCATCTCACAAGACGGCGCATTCGGCGCCCTGGGCGGTCGTCCGCGAAGGCTCCTGGGTTCTTTCCCGGCCGGCTTCGTCAAGTCGCTGGCTCGGGAACTTCCGGCTTGCAAGGTCCAGCTCGTGGACACCGGAGAGCTGGGCTGGTCCGAGGCGATGGACCAGGTCATCCACAAAGCGGCCGGGTTCGTCGAGCTCGGTCTTTCGAGCTTCGGCCCGGTCAGGCCCGTTCTGACCCAGGTCCATCGCGCCGGGGATGAACACGTTCCCCTCGAGAGAGACGACCTGGTGTTCGTGACCGGCGGCGCCCGCGGGATCGTGTTCGAGTGCGTGGCGGCGCTGGCCCGAAAGACGGGCTGCAGGCTTCTTCTCACAGGCCGCACTCGGCTGCCCGAAGGAGCGCCGGCCTGGCTCCAGGCGGCGCCTGAGCGCATCGACGAGGAGATCCGCGCGCTCGAGATCGACCTCGTCAAGTCGCAGAAGATGCCCCTGGGCGAAGCGAAAAAAGAAGGCGCCAACGCCCGCTCCCAGTGGGAGCTGTCTCGGAACCTCGCGCGCCTCGGCAGGGACGGCGTGCAGGCCCGCTACGAGGTCTGCGATGTCTCGAACCCGGATGAGCTCGGCGCATTTTTGAGGGCCGTGGCCGAAAAAGAGGTCATCAAGGGCGTCGTCCACGGCGCCGGGGTCCAGCGCTCGAAGCTTTTGACAGAGCTGACCGAGGAGGCCGTCGGTCGGACCATGGACACCAAGACCACGCCCCTGCTCGCGATGATAGACAACCTCGACTGGTCCCAGGTTCGGGTGCTCGCCGGCTTCGGCTCCATCACCGGGGTGTTTGGAAACCCCGGACAGACCGACTACGCCATGGCCAACGACCTGCTCGGTTGGATGGTGGCGACCCTCGGGGCGAGACACCCCGGTCTCAAAGCCCAGACCATCGACTGGACCGCCTGGAGCGGCACCGGGATGGTCACCGACGAGGAGGCCAAGAGGTTCGAGCAGGCCGGGCTCATCCCGGTGGATGTGGAAAATGGCGTGAACCTCTTCCTCTGGGGGCTCTTTGGTGCGGAGCACAGCCGGTTGGCTGCGTTCAACCCCTCGGCGGGCTTCGCCTCGGGGCGCGAGATGTCAGCCCATCTCATCCCGGCGAGGCCCAGGCGGCGTCTGCTCGAGGATCGAGACCAAGGCGGCGCGGCGATCTGCCGTTTCGTCAAGAGCCGAGATCTGTTTCTCGAGCAGCACCTCGTCAATGGCGATCCCGTCGCCCCGGGGACCTTCGTCAGCGAGATCTTCGCCGAGGCCACCGCGGCTCGAGGCCAGGCCCTGTGCGACATCAACTTCCGCAGGCCCCTGTGGGTCCGCGATGAGGTCTTCGACGTGGAAGTGGTGGAGCACAGCGGCTCGGTGACCCTCCTGCCGGCGCAGCGCCCCGAGCTCAACGAAAAAGGGCTGGCCAATCTGGCTTTCGCCACGGCGCAGCTGCGCGACTTCGAGGGCGGCGAAGCGGAGAAGCTCAAGTACTCGAAAAAAGACCTCGATGCGCTCTTGGAGGCTGCCGGTGACGACGAGGGCTCCTTTTACAAGCTGCTCGACGACAAATTCTCCCACGCGCTGGCCACGGGGCCCATATTCCGGGGTATCCGGGCGACCGTGGAGCGAAGCGGGCGCTTCTTTGGCAGCGTCGCGCTGACGCCCGAGGCCCGCTCCATGGTGGCGCGAGGCGGTGAGTTCGTCTTCGACCCGGTCCTCGCGGACATGGCCGTGCAGGTGGGCTGCGCCTGGGGTATGCAGAAAAAAGCGGTCATGGCGATACCGTTCGAGATCGGCTGCCTGCGGGCCCACGACAAAATGAATGGCGACGAAGCGATCGTGATCTGCAAGGCCCAGACCCTCGACGAGGACAAGGCTGTCCTCGATGTGGCGGTGCGGGATCTCGCCGGGAACCTGGTGCTCACCTTGGACAAACTGGTCCTCAAGACGATCGCGTGGGCAGACGACGAGAAGTGACGGGACCGTGGCGCCTGACTTAGATATGGATATGGACTACTTCCAGTACCTCCTCACCGTGCGGGTGTACGGAGAGGATTTGGGCCCGACCATGGTGACGGGGCCGGCATCGTACCTGCGGTTTCTCGACCGGGGGCGGGTCGAGGCCATCGAGAGACTGTGCCGCGACTCGGGCCGAGAGAACTGGCTGACGAAGTTTCTGGTCAACGTCTATCGCATGGACGTTCGGTACCTGGGGGACTCCTCGGCCGGCGAAGAGCTCGAGGTGCGCACGGGGATCCGCCGCATGTCGTCTCATCGGGCCGCCTTCGACCAGCTGGTGCTCTCCCGAGCGACCGGGGAGGTGCTCGTCGACGCGGTGGTGGAGTGCGCGTTCCTCGATAGCCTAAGCCGGGACTTGGTGCCGGTGCCTACGATCTTGGTCAGCCACGGCCCTCCATCGCGCGCTGCCGCGGGGCAGCGCGTGGTCCCGATTCCCTTCAACGACGAGGACCACTTCAAGGCCCAGCAGGAATTTCGGGTTTACTACGAAGACACGGACGCGCAAGGGATCGCCTACCACGTCTCCTACGTGAGATTTTGCACCCGCGCGCTGTTCGACATCGTCGGGGAGATCTGGCGGGACACCCCGGTGCAGAAGAAGATGAGCGAGCTGCACCTGGGCATGGGCCGGCTCGAGATCCGCTTTTTGAAGTCCGCCACCTTGGGGGATCGGGTCGAGGTGCGCACCGGCACCCGTCAGCTGCAAGATAAAAGGATGATCCTCGATCAGCGCATCGTGGACATGGGCAGCGGCGTGGTCCTGGCCGACGTGGTCGTGACCCTGCGTTTCACCGACGATCAGGGGCGACCGGTCGTGGTGCCTCCGCAGATGGTCGAGGCCTACTTCAAGCCCTATCACAGACACAAAAAACCGTAGCAAAGACAAAGAGGTCACCCGATGAGCATCGGCTCACACCTTTTGAACAAGGACAACCTGGCTTTGGTCAAAAAGAGCTCTTGGCAAAAAGGGCGGCCGAAGATCATCGAAGAGGGCTTGCGTTACTACGAGGCGCACCCCGGGGACGTGGAGCTCATCGCCTCGAACCTCGCGCGGATGGGGCTCGCGAGCAGCGGGGCGCCGCTCGACGAGGTGCTCGAGCACATGGCGGCCCACTACTACGAGAAGCTGTTTGTGCTCGTCAAGACCTACGAGGCCTACTGGATCGCCCTGAACCGCGTGGAGATGCCGCCCGAGGCCCTGGAGCTCTTCCGGCGCGCAAAGGCCGAGGGCAAGGCGGTCTTCGTCGCCCAGTCCCACTTCGGGGCGTCCTACCTGCTTCACTTCGCGCTCATGGCTCGGGGCTTCGACGTGACCGTGGTGGGCAACTTCCCAGATCCGGTCCGGCCGATGATTTTGACCAACGCCGAGGCCATCTCGGCCAAGTGGCCCGCCGGGGGGCTCACCATGCTGCACGTTTACGACGAAGGGGTGGACGTGCCCATGGAGATGATGCGGGGGCTGATGACCCGCAAGATCATCTCCAACGTCTTTGATGAGAACAACGCCCTGTGCCGCCCCCAGAAGCTGCTCGGGGCCACGGTGATGGGGGGGACCGGCATGGACCTGATCCTGAGGCGCTTCGACGACGCCGACGTCATCGCGGTGACGCCGTTTCTAATCCGCACCTCCGAAGAGACGTTTCGCTACGAGCTCGATAGCCACCGCCTCTCGGGCGGCGACGTGATCGCGAGCTTCTATCGCTCACTCGAAAATCGGGTCGAGCGCCACCCGGAGCAGTGGTACTTCATCCACGAGGTCCACGAGAGCTTCGTCGATTGAGCCTAGACACCTAAGATCCGAGCGCCTTCTTTTTTGAGCATCACCCCGATGTTTTGGCGGCGGATGAGAGAGGTGCACATCATCGCCGAGCCGAAGGCGGCCGAGACGCCGGGCATGACGATGTCCTGCCCGCACAGATAGAGGTTTCGCAAGGGAGACTGGGGCCGAAGGCTCAGCGATTCGTAACGCGCGGGGGTAGGCGCGAGGCCGTAGGGGATGCCCCCGGGGTGGCCGCTGAAGGTCTCGTAGGAAAGCGGCGTTGAGACTTCGGCCACGGCCACGTGGTCGCGCAGGCCCGGGAAGTGGGTGTCCAAAGAGGCCACGAGGGCGTCGCTGACGCCTTTTTTCATCGCTTCGTAGTCATCGCCTCGTTTGCGCCAGGTTGTGCCCCTCCACGCGTCGAAAGCCCCTTGGGTCCCGATGAAGACCACCTGGGCGTTGTGCCCGGTGTTGCCGTTTTGACCGAACTGTGGGTCACGGGAGCTCGAGGAGGTCAAAAAGATGATCTTGGGGCTTCCTTGCGCCCGGGGATTCTCGACGTCCCAAAAGACGTCGGCGCCGGTGTCCCAGCTTCTGTAGATCCAGTGGCTTGCTTTGTCGATCCCGAGCTCGCTGGATGGTTTGTCGAGCCCCAAAAAGAGGTTCATGTACTCGTAGGCGAGCGAAAGCTTTCCGACGGCGCTGCGCTCCCCGGCGACTTGTGGCTGGGCCTCGAGGAGCTTCTCGTAGGTGTTTTTGGCCCCCACCGAAGAGATCACCCTTTTTGCGAAGATCTCTTCGCCGCTTTCGAGCCGGACGCCGATCGCCTTGTTGCCCGAAACCAAGATGCGCTCCACTGGGGCCTTGATGCGGATCTTGGACCCGTGGTCGTAGATGGTCCGGCCGAGCTCCCGGGCAAAAGAGGAGCTGCCGCCTTTTGGGTAGACGCCGCCCGCCTCGAGGTAGAAGCCGAGCATGGCGGCGTGCACCAAGAACGAGCAGCGCCGGCGGGGCATGCCGATGTTCCCCCACTGGGCGTCGAGCACGTCTTTGAGGTGCTCGTCCTTGATGTAGCGGCTCATCATGTCGTCGGTGGTGACCGTGGCGGCTTCGTGGGCGGTCCGAACGAGCAGGGCGCGGGCGAGCCTCGTCAAGGGCCTGGGAGGGACGGAGGAGGCGAAGTAGTTCGTCAGCCGCTTTCTCGTGTCGTCGATCTTGTCGAGGTAGGCGCTCAGCCCGTCGCGTTCTGCGGGGAAGTGGTCGCCGAGCACCTGCTTGTAGGCGTCGTAGGTGGTCGGCATGCGAACCTCCAGCCCGGGAAAGCGGATGACGTCGGTCACATCTCCGAGGGGCTCGAACTGGATGCGACCGCCGGTCAGCGCGCTGAGCTGGAGGTACCAGCCGCTGCGCGGGTGGATGGTCCCGAGGGAGTGCACGCCCACATCCCACTCGTAGGGGCCGCGGCGAAATACGTGGGTGAATCCCCCGACTTGGAAGTGCCGCTCGAGGACCAGGACCCGGTCGCCGGTGCGCGCGAGGGTCGCGGCGCTGGCGAGCCCGCTGATGCCGGAGCCGATGACGATGGTGTCGAACGGGCCGTCCACCGGGCCGCGATCGCAGGGGATGGGGGCGCGCGGCTCCGAAGAGTCGCGACTATCTTCTCGATGAGTCATGGTGGTTTTTTTCCTCTGTAATGAAACCCCAAAAATCGTGGGAAGTGGACTTTAGCAGTTTCAAAGACGGGATGAAACACCGCCCCCTTATTCGACCACCCAGACGGTCTTTAAGTTGACGAACTCGCGGATGCCCTCCTCGGAGAGCTCTCGGCCGTATCCCGAGCTCTTGATGCCCCCGAACGGTAGGCGCGGATCGGATTTGACGAGCCCGTTGATGAACACGCTCCCGCTTTCGATGTCAAAGGCCAGCTTCTGCGCGCGGTCGATATCCCGGGTCCACAAGGAGGCGCCCAGCCCGAGGGGGCTGTCGCTCGCGATGCGGATCGCATCCTCCGCGTCTTTGGCGGCGATGAGGGGAGCCACCGGGCCGAAGGTCTCTTCCGTCGCCGCCGACATGTTCGGACTGACGCCGCGAAGGAGGGTCGCCGGGTAGAAGAAGCCCGGGCCCTCGGGGATTTCCCCCCCCAGCACCAGCTCGGCGCCTTCGTGAATGGTTCTTTGCACCTGGCCGTGCAGCTCATCTCGGAGATCTTTTCGAGCCAAGGGGCCGAGCTGCGTGTCTTCGTCCATGGGATCCCCGGTCCCCAGAGACTCGAGCTCGGAGCGAAACAGCTCTTCGAACTGGCCGAGCA
>JAABTR010000370.1 GCA_011389755.1 Deltaproteobacteria bacterium
CTGCGCTCGCTCATGGCTTCGAGCAGCGCCGACTGGGTCTTGGCGGTGGCGCGGTTGATCTCATCGGCGAGGACCACGTTTCCGAACACCGGCCCGGGCTGGAACTCGAAGCGCTCACTCCTCGCTTTCCAGACCCCGACCCCCGTGATATCCGCGGGCAACAGATCGGCGGTGAACTGGATGCGGCTAAAGAGCCCCCCAGTGGCCTTGGCCAGCGCCTTTGCCAAGGTGGTCTTGCCCACTCCGGGCACGTCCTCGATGAGCAGGTGCCCACCGGCGAAATAACAGCACACCGCCAGCTCCACAGCGTCGCGCTGACCCAAAAGGGCCGTCTCGATCATGTCGGAGAGCTCGAGAGCCAGTGCGATGACCCGGTCCACGTGGTCGGATTTGGTTTTTTTTACTGCCATTGGCGCTACCGCTCGCGTTTTTGTATCCGAGCCCTTCCCTTGGAGCTCTTGTTGGTCAACGAGGAACTACTTAAAGGTTATCTTCAATGGCAGGGGGCGTCCAACCCAAGGCGGCGGCGCACCGAGAGCTTCACAGGTATTTGAGCGAGATCGAGATCGCTCGGTTGTGTCTTTTGTGGTCAAAGCGGGCGTCGTCGAACGACGGTCCCCCGATCCCGCCCGCTCCTCGCGAGGCGCCGACGCCCTCTTTCGGCATGCCGAGCCAGTTTTTTCGCACGAGTCCATCTTCGTCCTCGTCGTGAAAAGCGAAGGCGGCGTAGGTTCCAAAGGGGATGTCGCGAAAGACCAGGGCGGCCTTTCCATCTTTGATGGAGGCGCACCCTCGGTGGGCGGCGTGCTTTTTTTTCGAGGGGAAGCCTTTTTCGCCCCCGAAGATCCAGGCGCACACCCGGCCGCTGTCACTGCCCACTTGGTCCACCCGGACGATCAGGGTCCCTCGCGCGACCGAATCGCTCTTTGACTCCGCCTCGGCGGACCCAGCTTGGAAGCTCAGGATCGCTGCGAGCGTCAGAGCCGAAATAGCCCGTCCCATGTTTGTCGCCTCCTCGAAAGGGCCCCTGCCGTATGAGGACATTAAAGCGCCCCTCGTTATTCAACACCGCGCCGGCCAATGTAACTCAACCCAGTCGCCTTGCCAAAGGGCGGGATCTGCCCTTGGGATCGCGGCCGGCAGGCGGGCTCGCAGCGGTTGCCGATTGCAAAGGGCCCAGATGTTTCGTTCTTGACATGAACGCACCGCGTCCCTACGTAGCTCGAAAGAAAAGGAAGGTTTCGATGAGACCGACGGTTGTTATTGCCGGCGTGGGTCGCACGGGGGCGCAGCTCGTTAGGAACCTGTGCCGAGAGTGGACCGTGCTTGCGATCGACGAGAGCGAGGAGGCGCTGGCCGGCCTGGTTGCGGCTTGCAAGTCCGAGCACCTGATAGTTCATCGCGGGGACGCCACCTCCGAGCGCACGTTGACGAAGGTGGGAGTTCAAGACGCCTCCCGGGCGGTGGCGTGCCTGGGCAGCGACGAGGCCAACCTGTTTTTTTTGCGCCTGCTCATCAATCGGTTCGCCATGACCCAGCCGGTGGCTTTGGTGTACGATTCTGACCACCTATCAGATTACGCAGACCTGGATGTGGATGTGGTCGAGCGTCCGTCGGCGGCGGCTCGGCTCCTCGGGCAGCGGGTCCAGCTGACCCAGCGCGTGGCCGCGGACGTGGGGCTGGGCCAGGGCGAGATCATGGAGGTTGAGGTGCTGCAGGGATCGTCGATGGCGGGGCGGACCTTGGCCGAGCTTCACCCCAAGCGCTGGATCGTCGGGGCGGTGTATCGAGACGGTGAGATCATCGTCCCCCACGGGGAGACCGCCTTGCAGATCGGAGACCGCGTTTTGGTAATCGGGGATCCGGAGATCCTGCCCTCCATCGCGGCCCTGGTCCGAGCCGGGGATCCGGAGTTTCCCCTTCAGTATGGAAGCCACGTCATGGTCCTATGTGATGGACACTTAGACGACGTGGTAGACGAGAGCATCTACTTGGTGGAGGCGACCCGCGCCGACAAGCTGGAAGCGATCGCCTGCCGCGCCGACGAAAACCAGCTCCTGAGTTTGGCGAAGCTGTGCGAGCAGAGGCACATCCGCTACGAGTTCTCGTGCAGCAAGGACAACAACAAAGAGAGCCTCTTGTACAAAGTGGAGAGGAGAGACCTGGGGGTCTTGGTTCGTCCCCCACACAAGATAGGCCCGCTGGCGCGCCTGGGTTGGCGTCGGACCCGCCTGGCTCGGGTCATCGAGCTGGTCAAGTCGCCGGTGCTCATCTCCCGGGGGTCTTTTCCGTACCGCAACGTCCTGATGGCCCTGGGCAGCCCGGCGCTCCACCCTTCCTGCGCTCGATTGACCATGGAGGTGGTTCGCATGTTCGGCGCGAGACTGCACCTGGCCATCATGGTCCTGCCCGAGATCGTTGTGGGGGCCGAGGAGAGAGAGAACGTGGAGCGGCAAAGCCGGGACCTGGAGATCCTGGCCGCCATGCACCGAATCCCGGTGGAGAAGCTGGTCCTCGAGGGGAACCCGATCTACGAGGTGGAGCGGATCTCCAGAGATTTCGACCTGTTGGTGGTGCCGTATCGCCGCAAGGAGGGCTCGTTTTTGACCCGGCCCAACGTGGGCCTCAATCTGATCCACCGGGCGGCCTGCTCGGTGATGGTCATGCCGGTGTGAAGGGGAGGATCTTGTGCACCTAGGCGACGCGTTGTCTTTGCTGGTCGCGGCGCTGGGAGCGTTCGGAGTGCCCCTGCTCGCCGGCCGCATCGGGATCCCAGCGGCTGTGGGCGAGATGCTCTTCGGGGCGCTCGTGGGGCCGGCTGTGCTGGGATGGATCCAGCCCGACGGGTTTTTCGAGTTTCTCGGCCAGCTGGGCTTTGCGTTTTTGATGTTCCTCGCCGGCCTCGAGATCGATTTCGGCAAAATCGAGAGGCAGGGGGCCAAGGTCGTCCTCGGCGCGACAGGTGTGGCCCTAGGGGTGTTCGTGCTGGCCTTCGCCGCGACGCTTATTTTGGGGCTGCCGTCTTTTTTGTTCGTCGCCGTGGGGGCCGTAGGGGTCAGCGTGATCCTGGTGACCCTTAACGAGACCGGCCTCGGGCGAAGTGCGCTGGGCCAGATGATCATCCTCATCGCGTCGGTCGGCGAGTTTATCACCATCGTTCTGCTCATGGTGACCACCGTTTACGCTCGCGCCGGTTTCGGTTGGCCCCTCGTCCTGACCTTGGTCAAGCTGACGGCGGTGCTCCTGGCCGCCTATCTCGTGCTCGTGGTGCTGCGCAATCTTCTGTGGTGGTATCCGGCGTCTTTCACCCGCCTCATGGCCGCCAAAGATCCCTCCGAGATAGGCGTCCGCGCGGGCATGGTGATGATGCTCGTGTTCGTGGCGCTGACGTCCATGCTCGGCGTCAAACCGATCCTGGGAGCCTTCGTGGCAGGCGCCTTGTCTTCGTTTGTCTTTCGGGAAAAGGGCATCCTCGAGACCAAGCTGTCTTCCATCGGCTTCGGTTTCTTTGTGCCGATCTTCTTCATCTGGGTGGGCGTCGACTTCGACGTCAAGGCTGTGGCCCGCATGGACGTGCTTCCGCTTCTGGGCCTTTTGCTGCTCGGATCGCTGTTGGCAAAGATTCTGGCGACCTTGCCCTTGGCCGGGCGTGGGTTTTCTCTTCGAGAAGCCCTGGCCGCGGGTTTCCTTCTCAACACCCCCTTGACCTTGCTGGTGGTTATCGCCCGGATAGGCACCGACGCCGGGCTCTTGGACGAGCTCACCTCCGGGGCGACGATCCTGCTCGCCGCGGTCACAGCGGTTTTCTTGCCCAGCGTGTTTCGCGGCCTTGCTCAAAGGCGCAATCGGTTGGCATAATCCAAAAAAAAAGAGCTACGAATGTCAAACCCGGACAAAAGGACGACCCACGATGATCATCCCGTTTTCCAGAGCAGGCCTTTTCGTGCCGGCGATGGTCCTGCTCTTGCTAAGCGCCTGCGGGCCGCAAAAAAAAGATCCTCCCGAGCCCGTCCTAGATTCCCCGGCCGCGGCGAAGCAAAAACAGACCGAGCCTGAAGCTGCAAAAAAGGGGACCGACGCCAAAGGCAAAGACGGGGAGCCACCCAAGGACGAACCGCGGCCTGAGGTCAAAAACGTCCTGCTCGTGATCGTGGATGCTCTGCGCGCGGATCGCGTGGGCGCCTACGGCTACGACAAACCCACGACGCCCACCGCGGACGCGTTGGCCGAAGAGGGGATCCTCTTCGAACAGTTTCACGCCGCGTCCCCTTGGACCGCGCCCGCCTTCGGGTCGATCTTCACGGGGGTCTCTCCCACGGTTCACGGCGCCGGCGACATCCTCAGCAGACAGTCCTCCAAGGGCGCGCGGGTCCACGGCGTGACCGTGGACGGGCTGCGCAAGGACCTCCCCACCCTGGCGGAGCTGCTCCCGGACGACGTCGAGGTCTCGGCCCTCGTGACCAACTCATTCTTGACAGACAAGCTCGGCTTCGGCCGCGGGTTCGACCACTACGACCACAAAAACGCGGCCATGAGGTCCTACCGCACCGCCGATGAGGTCACCGAGACGGCGAACGCGTGGCTGGAAAAGAACCATGGCAAGCGGTTCTTCTTGGTGGTCCACTACTTCGACCCGCACATGCAGTACGGCCCTCCAGATGAGTACGTGGAGAAGTTCGCTCCCAAAAAACCCAGGCGAATACCCGTGCCTTTTACCGATCACGCCTCGGCCCGCAGCGGCAAGCTCGACCCCAGCCCCGAAGAGGCGGCGTTTATCAAGGGGCTCTACGACGGTGAGGTTCGCTTCGCCGATGACGAGCTGAAAAAGCTCTTGGGCGGGATGAAAGAGATGGGCGTCTACGACGACACCTGGATCGTCTTCACATCGGACCACGGCGAAGAGCACTTCGAGCACGGCAGCTTCGATCACGGCCACAGGTACGAGGAGGAGGTGGTGCGCGTCCCCCTCATCGTACGGGCGCCGGGAGGCAAATGGAGAGCCGGTCACCGGGTGCGTTACAACGCCTCGCAGGTAGATCTGCTGCCGACGTTCTTGGACCTCTACGATCTGCAGGTTCCCGCTCATCTCGAGGGAAAGAGCCTCATGCCCCTCGTCTCGGGCGCCGAGAAGGCTCACCGGGCATCCTACATGGAGTACAACCTGTTCAACGGGCAGCAGTGCGCGTTATTCGACGGCAGACACAAGATCGTGTGGGATGTTCGCAAAAGAAGCGGGTTTCTCTATGATCTCGAGGAGGATCCGGCGGAGAAGAACAAACTCGGCTCGGGCCACCCGGCCTACAAGGCGATGCTCGAGGCGCTCCAAAAGGGTCGGAAGGCTCGGGCCGAGGCGGCCAAGGGCAAGGTGGTCAACCGGGTCGAGCTGGGCGAAGAAGCCTCGAAGGCGCTGGAGTCCCTTGGCTACATCGAGTAGTCATTGAATGAGTGCGGTCCTTTATCGAAAGAAGCGAGGTGGCTTTATGAAACCTTCCATGTTCAGACGACGGGTGGTGCCGGTTTCACTCATGGCGGCGGCGGTTTGCTTTTTGGGCTCTGCGAAGCTGCGGGCCCAGGACATCGATGCGGACGCTCCGGATGCGTTCATCCCGGAGGACGAGCCGGGCCCTGACGGCGAGCCCCAGGCGTCCCAAAGCACCGATGTCCAAATGATGGACGAGGTCGGCGAAGAAGAGGACGAGGAGCACGAGTTTTTGGGTTTCACCTTTGCGCCCGAGGTCGGATACGTCTTCTTTCCCAAGTCCGAGCTGACCGTCAACGGCTTCAAGGCCACGGTCCAGGCCCGCAACGGCTTCATGGCCAAGGCCCACTTCGACCTGGGAGGCGACGGCATCGCCTTCGAGCTCGCTCCGCTGTTCGCGGTGGAGGCCGGAGGCATCGACGCCCAAGGCGGCGACTTCGGGAGCGTGGCCGTGGACCTGAACGATGGCCTCGGCGCGGGTTCGTTCCAGGCAGTGGGCGGCCAGATGAGCCTCGTGTGGCGGTTCCGGGCGGGCCGGTTCTATCCGGGCTTCGGCCTGGGGTTCCACGGCGCCTACCTCATGGGCGACGACATCGACTACGGCATGGAGCTCTACGGCCGCGTCCCGGTGGGGTTCACCGTTTACCTGGCCGAGAGGTTGGGGCTCGTGGTGGAGGCCGGGTTCATGTTCGGCGTGACGGGAATCCGCACCCCGCTCGACTGGAGCAACCTGGAATCTGCGGGGCTGAGCGGTCAGGCCGTGGCGGACGCCAAGCAAATATCAAACGAACAAGAGCTCACAGACTGGCTCACCCAGTATCAAAGCGAGTTCGAAGACCTGGACCCCTCCGCCGCAAAGGAGTACCAGGGCATCGACCCCGACACCGCCGCCCAGGACATCATCATGAATCAGCTCGCGGACGCCTTGCGTTTCGGGGTGGGTTTCGGGATCGATCTCATGGTGGGGCTGCGGTTTCCCTGAAATCAAAAGAGAAGCAGGGTCAGCGGCTGTGGCGTCTCCTCGAGGCGAAGACCCAGGCCAGACCGAGGAGTCCAAAGGCGACAAAGGCGGCCCCGCGTTTTGGGCTCGAGCTCCTTACGGCGCACTGACAGCCGCCGTCGTCTCCGTCATCGAAGGTTGATCCTTCACCCTCGCCTTCGCCCTCACCCTCGCCTTCGCCCTCGCCTTCACCCTCGCCTTCGCCCTCACCTTCGCCTTCGCCTTCGCCCTCGCCTTCACCTTCACCTTCGCCCTCGCCTTCACCCTCACCCTCGCCACCGGTGTCCGTGGAGACGGTGTCTTGGTCCGTGTCCGGAGGATCTAGGGGGGCGCATTCCGGTGTGTAGTCCTCCACGAGGATATCGATGATCTTGTCGTTGTCTACGAGGCTCTGCTCTTCGAGCGAAGCTGCGTTCGTGTCGTCGCCCAGAAGGTGCAGCTCGAGCATGGCCAGGGCGCGCTCGGCCATCAGATCTTGGAGAGCCCCAGTGGCGGCGCCGCCGCAAAAAGGCCCGCAAGCGACGCGGGGCGGGTTTTCACCGTCGCAGTGGGTGGTGCCTTTGACCCGGAATGAAACCAAGGAGCCGCCCACGGTGTCCTTGTAGCTCTCCCACTCACAGCTGTTGTTGCAGCTGCCCGGCTTGGCGAAGATGATCATGGTGGGGCTGCAGATATCGGGGAAGGCCTTCTTGCCCATGTTGCTGTTGTCTACCGGGTCGAAGAGCACCAAGACGTCGGGGCTCAAATTTTTTGCCGCCAAGGTGGAGGCCAAGGCGCCGGCGCTGTGGCCCGCGAGACCGACCTTCTGGGGATCCACCTTGCCGTGAGCCGGTGACTCGGCCGGCGGGTTTTGATAAATGCCCACGAGCGCTTCTATGATCTCGCCGTTTTTTTTGTGGTCCGGCATCAAAGGAGAGGGAAAGTTCGGGACCACGGCCACCATGCCGTAGCTGGCGAACAGCTTTCCCCAGCCCACCATGTACTGGGCGCCGGAGGCCCAGCCGTGGCTGACGACGACGAGGGGAAAGGGGCCATCACCGCCTGGGACCGCGAGCTTGCCGCCGGCGCTCCCTCCGGCACCTCCTTCGATATTGGACATCGTGTACGAGTAGGGACCCTCCTCGGCAGCGCCCGCCGGCAGCGAGAGCAAGACCGCTGCAGCGACGCACGCGCACAAGAAGACAGGATTTTTCTCAGCATTTCTCATTTTCTAAACTCCCGAGTGAATGCCAGTTGAAAGAGCGTCCGAGCCGATGAGATCGGCCTTTGGTTTACACAGCATGCGTGACAACGGCTGAGGAAATCAAGGGTAATTCATGCAAAAACGAGAATATTCATTGGAAAATTCCGCTCCAAAAAGAATAATTAGAGATGAATAAAGCGAAGACCGATGCGGTCGAAAACACGAGACGCGTCGCTTGGGGCGAAATTTCCCAGATACGTTTCATTTCTTGATCAAGGGAAAGTGACAAAACGGCTTTTCGGGCCATCATTATGGAGTGGAGAGTGTGATCATGGTTTCAACCAAAACAGTTCTCATCGCCTTAGGGCTTGTTTTTGGCCTATCTGCCTGCGGCCAGAATCCACAAACCCCCACGACCTCGGCCCGGATCGCGACGGCTACTCATGGGGCACCGGCGCAAGGCGAGCGCAAAGCGCCTGTCATCAAGCCCGCAGGAGAGATGAGCCCATCGCTTCTGCTGGAGCCTTCCACGCCGTGGCCTTCGATGAGAGGCCTGCACAAACTCATGGCCATGAACCAAAGTAAAGTCCGCAGGTGCTTTCTGGTCGCCCAGGCGAGAGAGGGCACTGTTCAGGGCCGGATGTCAGTGGAGTTTGTCATCGACAACAGCGGCGCGATCCTCGACGCGCGGGTGGGTCGGTCAACCCTTGGCAACAAGAAGGTGGAATCGTGCATCGTCTCGGTGGTGCGCGGTATCCGTTTTCCAGCCATTCCCAACGGATCCCCCATCACGGTGCGCTACCCGTTCGCCACCAAAAAGCCCAGGCCCAAGAATGAGTCCTGGCTCGCCCCGAGCACCGAGCTGGCCTATTTCGAGAGCCTGTGAGCGCCCCTCGCGACCCCCAAAAGATCCTTCGTCTGTCCTAGAAACCGAGCTCTCCGGACCGGAGGCGATCCACCGCCATGCGCGCCAGGCGCGCGACCAGGCGTTTTTGGGGATCGGGATCTTCTCGGGCGGCGAAGGGATCTGCGGCTTCGATTTTCCAAACGGCGCTGATGGTGCGCACCGCCTCGAGGGTCTCTTGCTCTTGATCTGTTTCGAGCGCCTGAGAGGTTCTCTCCAGCTCTTCGTCGCAGGCGGCGCGCGGGTCGAGGCGGCCGGTCTTAGCCGACGCGACGAGCCCCGCTGCCAGGCAGGCGGAGACCGGCTTGCGCCCGAGGTCGTCCACGGTGGTGCTGAGCACTTCACGGCAAAAACGGGGCACAAGCTCGGCTTCGGCGAGCAGCCTGTCTGCCGCGTCCACCCCCGTGGGGTGTGAAAAGGCCACCACCTCCCTGTCGAGCGGCGCCACAGGAACGATCGCGTGGCGCAGCTCCTCTTCGAGCGGCGGCCAGCGCATGGGGATATCCCGGCACAGCAGCGAAACCGCCACCCGGTGGGGTGGATCGAGAGCGTCGGCGTTCACCGCCGCGAAGCTCTTCATGACCGCCGTGGCCCTTTGTCTGAGGGGAAGCAGCCTGCCGAGCGCCGCTTGCACGAAGAGCCCCGGGGTGACCGAGGTCAGCATATGAGCGGCCGCGCTGGCATCAAAGCTCGAGACCAGGCCGAGCCCCAAAGAGCACAGGTCTCGCGCCATGCGTATGCCCCCTTGAACCGCT
>JAABTR010000371.1 GCA_011389755.1 Deltaproteobacteria bacterium
GCCTTCACCATTTTGCCCGGCGCGGCCGCGCTCAACCTGTTTCACGACATGCGCTTTGTTTTTGCGACCGCCGTCGGCCTCGGGGCGGCGTCTGCCTTTTTCGGCTACTGGGCCGCCTGGGAGATCGGGCTGCCCACCGGACCGAGCATGGTCGCGGTCGCTTTTTTGGGGTACGCGGTCACGGAAGGGGCCAAGCGTTTTAGGCGGTGCCGCTGCGGCGAGCCGGGTTGATTCGCGAAAGGCCTTGGGGCTTAGAGCAAGCCTTCGGCGGCTTCAAGGGAGTCCGACAGTCTCTTGATCATCTCGTCGGTTTTCGCGTCGAGCTGCTCCCTGACGGGTTTTGAGCGCGTCTCTCGGATTTTGGCGATCTCATCCTTGGTCATGTCCCGCGATCCGTAAATTGCCCTCTCGCCGGGGCGCGAGTAGTCGACCCAGTAGGCGTCCTCGTCGCGGGTGTCTAGGTGGATGAACACGGAGTTGGGGTAGTAGCCCACACCGACGTTGTCGAACCCGCGCACCTGCGCTGACAGGACCTTGTTGGAGACGCCGGCGACCCTGAAGTCGATGGCCTGTCCGCGATTATGCAGCGATTCGCTCCCCTTTTCTCGAGCGCTTCGGTAGGCGGAGATGATCTCGATCCGCTTGCCGGGATTCATCTTCGCCACCTTTTGCAACAAGAGGGCGAGCCGGGGGTGGAGCGTCGGCGGGTTGTCCATCCGCGGGGGCGCCGAGAGTTTGGACAGGGTCTCCAGGGCGTCTGGGTTGACCCGCCCGTTGCAAAACGTGAAAGAGACGTGGGCCGTGTCGTCGTTCCGCACGCGGTAGATCTCGACCTTCGGGCTGTAGCACGGAGGCGGCGGGACGAGCTCGATGGGGCGCTTGGCGCCGGGGATGAGGATTTTTTGTCCCGCGCGCAGTCGGTTAGGATCGGTGAGCTTGTTGGCTTTGACGATTCCCGAGACCGAGATTTTGTAGGCGTCTGCGATTTTTGTGAGGTTGAACCCCGAAGGGATCTCGATGATGACGCCTTTGTTGGTGACCTTTCCCCATTTGTCGTCGTAGGGGAGGGTCAATTTTTGTCCGGCGTAGATCGTATCGGCGTCGTCGAGCCCGTTGACGCGCATGAGCTCATCTAGGGTGATCCCTCTGGATGCGGCGATCTCGCCGAGCGTGTCTCCCGACTGCACGACATACTCGGACACGTCGTTTTGGTCTTTGCGCGATGCCGACTCGGCGGGGCCCACGGCCAAGGCAGAGACACAAAACGCGTTGAGGCCGAGGAGCGCACATGCGGTAAGCAAGAGCTTGTTTGGCGTGATGGGTGGATTCGACATGGCGACCTCCTGACCCAAAACTATGAAAGAGGGGCCCCCTTCAAGTCAAATTTTCGTCGCAAAATTAAGGGGGTGGATAGTTGTGTTACCAGCGCCCGCCCGGCCCGGGCCCCCCTATCGGGTCGAGCCCTGCTGGGTCTGTGCCTGTGTCTGTGTCGCCGCCTTGGCTCAGCTCGGCGCAGATGCCGACTTCGGAGCAATAGAGGCTGGAGCCGCAGTCGAAGCCGAGGCGGCAGTCGGGCAGGCAGGCGCCCTCGAGAAGGTTGCACACATATCCATCGCGGCAGTCTTTTTGCCTGCCGCACGCGGACATGCAAAAAGAACTATCTTCGAACTCGACGCACGCGGCGCCCCGATCGCACGTGGTCTTGCACTCCTCGGTGCAGTAGCCGCCGGGCCAGCCCGTGCTCACCCCGTAGCGCTCGGCTTGAAAACAAAGGCCCGTGGAGCACTGCTCCTTTTCCCGGCACTCGTCGCCGACCGGGGCGTCGCCGCTGTAGCAGCCGGCGGCCGCCAACGAGAAGACCACGCAAAGGGCGACAGCATAAGCTCTCATTTGCCTAGAGCCTCCAACCCGGCGCGGGCGTTGAGGTTTTGCCTCCGAATGGTCAGGACCTGCGTGAACATATTCCGGGCGAGGCCTGAGCGGCCCTGCTTGAGGTAGGTCCAGCCCAGCCCGAGCACCATCTCGATCTCACTGGGGTACGCGTCCAGAACCTCTTTGTATTTCTTTTCGGCTTGGGAGTACTTGCCCTGGGAGAAGTAGATAAAGGCCAGTCGGCTGCCCACCAGGTAGTTTCCCGGGGCGCGTTTGTCCAGCTCCTGGGCCACTTTTTCGGCTCGGGACCAGTTTTTGGACGCCATGAGCGGCAGCATCAGCCCCAGATTGGGCTCGATGGACCCGGCCTTTAGGGTCACGGCCTTTTTGTAGAACTTGATGGAGTCGTTCCATCTGCCCTTCAAGTAATAGAGCCATCCGGCTCGCAGGTTCGCGATGTAGTGATTGGAATCGATGCGCAGAATTTGCAGCACGTCGTTGAGGGCCCGATCGTTGTCGCCGGTGGCTTCGCTCGTAAAAGACGACTCGAAGAGGATGGGGATTTTGGCCGCCTTGCTCTCATGTGCCTGCGCCTGGGCGCGGGGCAGCCCGCAGACGAGCGCCATGGCGATGACGACGAAGAGTGTTTTTTTCATGCTGTCCTCCTCAAAACCCGGCCGTTATGCCGAGTGTTCCACCCAGTAGAGAAAACCGATGTGCCGATCCATCTTGGCGGTCGGCGAAACTTTGACGAAACTCGACAACGAACCCCAGGTTGGGAGTCGGGCTCCATCTGGTCCCGGCGGCGTAGCCCGCGAAGAAGCGATCGTCGTCGGTCCAGACCGAGAGCCCCCCGAGATCCACGGCGTAGCGGCGATATCCTCCGTAGCCGCGCAGGTAGCTCGAGAAGGCGTCGCTCCATGCGATGTCCATGCCCACATGTCCCGACCAGTCCAGACGATCGGCCTCGGGCGCGATGATGAGCTCGGGGCCGACGGCCAGGCGGACATGGTCACCGATGACGGCGATGAGCCTGGGATCGATCTGGAACACCGGGAAACCCTCGTAGAAGGTGCCGGTTGCGGACAGTGAGCCGCCGACTCGGCCGGGCAGCACGCGTCCAGAGACAGTGCCCAAAAACGTCTGATCGAGCCGGGAGGCGTTGGACAATATCAATCCTGCGGCCCCATCGACGCGGAAAGTGTCTTTTTTGAAAAAGAGGCCCGCGAGGAGCACGGTCTGCGAAAAGTCGTTTTTCACGTAGCGCAGCGTGGTCTGTGAGTGCGCCGCCCCCACGTTCAGCCCGAGCCCGAAGTCGGCCTCGATGCCCGCGTGGGCGGTCAGGCTCTTGATGTCGCGCAGGGCCCATGGGTCGGTGTAGCCGAAGTAGGAGGCGTACGCTCCGCCGTAGAATGACAGCGGTTTGCGCGTCGGACCTAAGCGGGCCTCTTCGAGGCAGCGCTCCACTCGGGGATCGCCGGTGAGGTGGGCTGCGGCTTGTCGGCACAGCTTCTCGCCCTGCTCGGCGTCGCCCCGCCGGATGCGGGTGAAGCCGAGTCCCAAGAGCATCTCGGGGTCGTCTTCGGATACGGCCAGCGCTTTTCGGTACAAATCCTCGGCGTCTTCGTAGGCGCCTTGCACGAAGCGCACGAACGCATGGCGGCTCAGGGCGTAGTAATTCTTGGGGGCTTGCTCCAAGAGCTCGCGGCCGACGTCTTCGGCTTTGTTCCACCGCTCGGCGCTGATGTAGGCGAGTTGTAAGCCGAGCTGACCATCTTGGGACTGCGGCGCGAGCTCGAGGACCCGCCGGTACGCTTCGGCGGCCTCTTCGTAGTGGCCGCTTTGCAGGGTGAGCCAGGCGTAGCGCAGCCGCGCATCGTAGGAGTCGCTTTGCTGCATGATCTGCGTCGCCACGCTTTTAGCCTCTTCGTAGTCGCCACGCTCTTCCAGAGTGTACGACTCCCGATACAGGGCTTCTATTCTCGTTGCTCCCTCTTGTGTGGTAACCAGGGCCTCAGCCGGCGCAGATCCGGCTGCGCACAAAAAGACGAGGGCGAGCTCGGCCAGGCGGTAACGTCTATTAAAATAACTCATACAACCAGCTCGGCTTTCAATGTTTCCAGGTCGCCGCGAAAACACCGCAGGCTCGTCGGCCCTTCGCCCACCGTGAAGACGACCTCGATGCGATCGGGGACAGACCCATTGTTTGAGAAAAATGCATTTCGCGCAATGCGTGTCGAGACGGTTACAGTGTGCGCGTTGCGCGTCATGGTGCTGCGCGTTTTCAGTCTTCCCACCTCGACAAAAGGAAGCGCCATCTCGTGGATGAGCCTTTTGGGTCCGGGCAAAAACGGGCTCACCGCAGGCGTGTCGCTCCACGGGATCTTGTCGCTTTCGAGATACGGCACCCGGGGCGCGCCGAGATAGAAGAGCCCTAGGAGGCTGCGCCGCGAGCCCGTGAAATCGAGCATTGTGGTGTAATGGTTGTCCGCGAAGAAGGACGCCTCGATGCGACAGCCGTCCACGCGCAGCTTGCGGTTGCCCACGGGATCGATCTCGCTCAGCCAGGTCTCGATGCGCTCGCTGTTGCCTTCTCGGATGCGAAAGCGCCATGAGCGACCCGGTGCCAATGTGACGGCCCGGCGGGCGGTGTCGCTCACGTCCATGCGGGAGATCACCTGCCCCTTTTGGGGGACGCCGTGGGTGATGTAGTCTTCCCGCTTCTGCCCGATCTCGATGTAGTGGAGAAGCTCGGAGTGTGTGGTCGGGGCACCGATTTCGCCGGAGCGCTGCAGGTGGAAATGCAGGTGAGGCACCGGCGAGCGGCCGGAGTTCCCCACCTTGGCGATGGGCTGCCCGGCCGTCACCAGGTCGCCTTCTTTGACGGTGACCGACTGTTTGAGCAGGTGGCACATCGTTGAGAAGACGTCTCCAAAGTGCCAGATGATGACGAGGTTGCCCCAGTTGCTCTTGGTGTCCACCTCGCCGATGGGGTTGTCGTCGAGGTGGTTGACCACCCGCACCACCCGCCCGTCGGCCGGCGCCAAGACCGGTGCCCGGTAGGCCAGGTAGTCTTCGCGGGCGTTGCCGGCGTTTCGGTGGGTGCGGCCCTCCTCGTCATGCACCTCGAAATCCCACGCGTGGGACCACAGCCCCTTGTGGGTGAGCTCGCCGCCGGGGCCCTGGGTGACCACCCAGCGTCCCATCACCGGCACGAACACAACCGGCACCGACGGGTCGGGGTAGCGGCGTTTGCGGTAGAGCGATCGGGTCAGATTCTTCTCAGGGCTGTCCAGCTCGGTCACGTTGGTCTCGAGCTTGCCTCCGGACGTGCGGAACAAAAGGGTCAGCAAGACCAGCTGCGTGGCGGCGATGAAAGGCATGGCGACCACGGGCAGGCCGAACGGCTGCAAGAAGGCGAGCAGCGCGGCGCTGAGCAGCGCTGACAAAGACGCCGCCGCGGCGGCCAGGAGCATCGATTCGGGGCGCAGTATGATGAAGACACCGCCCAGGGCGATCGCGGTCAAGATGAAGTTGAACCCGACGAATTCGGCGGTCAGATCGGTGGCGGTGCCTCCCAGCGCCGCGTAGGTGGCGTAGCCGCTCGCGAACCCGATGACGGAGAGGATCACCGCCCACCGGGAGAACCACAAAAGCCCCAAGAAGACCAGGCCGCCCGACAGGACGCTCAGTTGAAAGAACGCCGCTCCCAAAGAGCGGACGTAGAGCTCGACGATGACCGGGAGGTAGCCCCCGCCCCAGCCGGAGACCAAGACCGTGTCGATGGTCAGCTCAACCGCCGAGAATCGGCGCGCGGCTAAAAGCGCGATCCAGGTGACCCAGACGAAGGGGAGGCTGAGCACCGGGACGCCGATGTAGCGCTCCGAGAGGCTGCGCATCACCGCGGCGATGATCACCGTCAGGAAGGTGCTCACCAAGAGCAGCAACGCGAACTGGAGCGAGTACCGATAGTAGAGCCCCAGCGCGAGCCCCACGAGGAGGCCGTTGAAGCCGTAGTAGCCGTCTTCGATGTGATCGTCTGGTCTGCCGAGCAGCCGCGCCCAGAGGTTGGACAAAAGCATGCCGGACAGGCCCGCCGCGCCGTGCCTGGGCACCACGAAGGTGGCGGCCACGAAAAGCAGACCGGTGACCACCCGCGTCGAGAAGTAGATCTGGGAGTAGGCGCTCAACAAGGAGCGGGCGACCTTCGTGACCCGGTAGGCGGCGCCGCCCCCGCTTCGGCCTGTGTCGGTCTGGTTATTCGTCTGCACTGCGCGCGCTCAGCCTTGGCGGTGTCTTCTCCAAGTGTTTGATCGTGTCTACGGTTTCGGCCTCGCGGATAAGATCCACCTGCCCCTCGGTGCCGATGAGCACCACCTTTGGCCGCAGCCGGATGAACTGCATCCATTGCGTGACGTTGTAGGCCCCGACCGGCCGGATGACGAGCGCGTCATCCACCTCGAGGGGCGGCAGGTGCACGCTGGGGCGGACGATGTCGATGTTCATGCACAAGGGCCCGTACACCACCGTCTCTTCGAGCATGCCGCCCCGATCGATCACCGGCAAGACGTCGTGGCGATACCAAAACGAGGTGAACAGCACGTTGACGCCGGCGTCGATCACCATGGCCCGGCGCCCGTCGGCGAGCCGCTTGTTGCCCACCACGCGGGTGAGCATGAAGCCGGCGTCGTCGATGAGGGCGCGGCCGGTCTCGAGCATGAGGGTCGGCATCTCGTCCGCGCCGAACCCGGCCTCGAGCAGGGCGCTGGTCACCGCCTCGGCGTAGTCGTCGATGGGCGGGGAGCTGTCCGTCCCTGGGGCGTACTGCTCGTGGAGCGTGGAGCGGGACGCGAACCCGCCGCCCACGTCGATGTAGCTGATGGGCATCCCCGTCTTGTTGCGCACCTCTTTTGCGAGGGCGGCGAGCTTGGAGGCGGCTTGCCTATAGGCATCCGGCTCCAAGATGAAGGTGCCGATGTGGCAGTGCAGCCCGTCCAGGTACAAATGTCCGCCGGTGTGGAGGCGCAACGCCGCGTCCAGGGCCTCGCCGTTGTCGTAATTGAACCCGAAGCGATCCCAGCGCGGGTGGATCCCGGTGTCCATGTTGACGCGGATGCTGACGGGGTACTTTTTGCCGTGCTCCTTTGCGATCTGCTCGGCCTGGTAGAGCTCCTCGTAGTGGTCCAGGTGGACCTTGGCGCCCTCGTCGAGAGCTCGGGCCAGCGCCGGTTTGGGCTTGTAGGGCCCGTTGAACAAGATCTTGTCACCCGGAATGCCCAACCTGCGGGCCATCTCGTACTCCATCTCCGAGACCACTTCGGCCCACGAGCCCTCGTCGTGGTAGATGCGGCAGATGGCGTCGAGGTAGTTCGTCTTGTACGACCACGAGAATTGCACCTTGGGATATCGCAGAGAAAAGGCCCGGTAGGCTTCCCGGTAGCGCTGCCGAATGCGGTGCTCGGAGAAGACGAACAGCGGGCTGCCGTGCTCCTCGATGAGTGAGGTCACCGGGATTCCGTCGATGCGGGAGAGGGTCCGGCGGCTGATCCCGCGCCCGAACTTGTTGGCGAGGCCGCCGGTGTGCTTGATAATGGTCGGTTTCTCGTACGCTTGTTTGGTCATGGTAGCGTCCCTATTTGTTCGTGCGATGAAGCTCACCGGCGGTGGTCAGCGCCTCGTAATCGGCCAAGGTGCAAATCTGATCAAAAGAATGCCGAAGAAACAAAACCCCCGGCGCGGCCGGCTCCATGGGCGCAACATCACGTCCCAGGGCGAGCTCCACCGTGGCCCAAGGCAGATTCCTGCCCGCCCCCACCGACAAAAAGACCCAGGCCGGGAAGCGGGGGTTTATCTCCAGCATGTAGTGCTTGCCCGTGGTCTGCTCCCGCATGATCTCCAGCTCGCACGGCCCCTGCCAGGCGAGCTTCGACATGGCGTCTTCGATGAACCGGTTGAGGCCGGGGTCGTTGATGGTGATGCCGCCCCAGGCTTTGCCCTTGTCGGTCAGCTGCATCTTGCGCATGGGGACCGCTCCTACGAGCCCGCCGCGGCCGTCACCGACGGCGACCACGTCGTACTCTTCGCCGGTGATGAACTGCTGGACGATCACGGGCAGACCCCATTTGGAGCGAATGCGCTGAAAATGGCCCTCGACCTCCATGGGCGAGTAGGCGATGTAGGCGTCGTAGAACTGCCCTTTGACCATGACCGGGAAACGAAAATCGTCGTCGAGCTTGGGGATCTGGCTGCTCTCGGTCAGGGTGATGCTCTTTGGCACCTCGATGCCCAGGTTGTCTTTGAGCTCGTTGAACTTCGCCTTGGAGCGCAGCCTGAGTTGGGATTCGTGGGGTACGAACATGCGGACGCCCAGGTCCCGCAAGTCGCCTTGGATTTTGAGATACGTGGGCAGCTCCGAGTCGAGGGTCGGCAAGATGACATCTATTGGGGTCTGGCCGTGGATGTGCGCGATGCGCTCGAGGAGCACCTGCGCCCCTTGGGACGGATACGGCATCAGGTAGATGTCGTCGGCGATGCCTTCCATGTAGTTGCCCGGATCGAGCGGATCGTAGGCGAGCCCGATGATGCGGCAGGGCTCGGGGGAGCCCGCGCGGATCGACCGGATCACCGGGACCCCAGGCGCCGGGTTGTCGGTGGCGTTGAGGCCGGTCACTGCGATAGTCAGCGGTCTCAAGCCTCATCCTCCTCGGTGACGCGCAGATCTTTGAGGCGAAACAGAAACTGCTCCACGTCTCTTGCGGCGGTGGCCTCATCCACATCGAAGCTCTCGATGAGCTTTTCTTTGAGCGCCTCGGGGCGGGCGCCCTCGATGAGCTGCTTGAGCAAGAAGGTCCCGGATTTGTTGAGGCTATAAGTCGCTCCTGTCCGGCCGTCGAACAAAAAGCCGTTTTCGCTCAGCGCCAAGTTTTCGTACATCTAATCTGTCTCCTTCTCACAAACCATCTCTTTCCTCGGCGACGGCGATTTGCAAGAGCGATGCCATCGTTTCAGACGGGACCTCGCTCACTGTTTTCGTCGCGCTCGGTGAGCGAATTATCTCGAAGATGTGCATTTTTTGCGCCTTCGAACGCGCAAAATGCGCGCTGATCCGATGGAGATAGATGTGTGCGCCGAACGAGAGTGCGCAACGCCACGGCGGAAAAAAGACCTTCGCCCCAAAACGAAAAAGTGGAAGCCGAATTGCAGAAGTCGGTGGCGGCAAGAGCGACTCGGGGCGGCGAAATTTCCCGGGTCGAACGCGGTTTGAGCAGCGAGGTGAATCTATGAAGTACGAAAAAAGGTTTGGTTGTGCGGTTATCCTTGTGGCTGCCCTGTGGGCGCAGGGGGGCTGCGGCGATTCTGCAAAGGCGGGTTGGGACACCGCTTCGGAGGACGGGGGGACGTCTCTCGGAGATGACCCATCCAAGGAGGGCGACAGCGACGAACC
>JAABTR010000372.1 GCA_011389755.1 Deltaproteobacteria bacterium
CGGGGACCACGGGGACCATCGCTTCTTTGCCGCAAGCGGGACAAACGATGTGGAAGAGGGGGCGTTCGTCCCTGTGCTTGCCTCGCTGACCTCCGTAAGCCGGCGCGCGATACTCTTGGCTGATGTCGATGTCGTTGTATTCTCGGAAGCCCGGCGAGCGGTACTCGTCGGTGGGATCGATGTTTTTGTACTCTTGAAATCCAGGGGCCCGGTATTCTTCTTCTGGGCGGATCTTGTCGTGCTCTTTGAACGCCGGGGAGCGGTATTCGCCGATGGCACCATCGCCGTGACGGTGATGGTGTCCCTGGTGAAGGTTGCGGCGTCCTTGCTGCTCGTCGCCGCCTTCGGCGCCCCGCCCATTGTGCCGTCTGCGTATCTTCTGATGTCTGGGCGCTGAGCTTTCGAACGCCGGGGAGCGGTAGATGCCGTCGTTTTCTCGGTCCGCATATCGGGATTTTTTCTTCTTTTTCCTCCTGCACGATTTGCAGCGCTTCGGCTCGGACTCGAGTCCTCGCTCGGCAAAGAACGCTTGCTCTCCTGCGGTGAAGGCGAACCCCTCGCCACATTGGACACACGTGATTGTTTTGTCTTCGAAAGCCATGCCTTTGAATCCTGTCCAAAATCCGGAGGCCAAAAAAATCGCCTCGGTGCCAATGCTGCACGCTATAATCCGACCTGTTACTTGTCAAGCGACCTCAGCGCCGATACGATAAAGCCATGTTTAAATTAATAAAGGTCTTGATCACGTTGGCGGGGTTGGTCGCGCTTACCTACTTCGTCTTCATGGTCCCCCTCGGGGAAAAGACCTTTTACGAGCACCTCACGCGCATTTACAAGACCCCCGAGGCTCAAGATCTCGGCTCGGAGTTGAAGAAAAAGGTGGAAACCGCGGGCCTGCGCATCAAGGGGCAGATAGACGGCTCCTCGGACGAGCCGCTGAAGACCCCGGCAGCAGGAGAGCCTTCGGATACCCTCGATAAAGCCGGGCTATCGGAGCTCGTAGAGGCCCCCAAAAGCGAGGTCGCCGAGGAGGACCGGCGGGCTCTAAAGAAGCTGCTCGAGAGGCTCGATAAGGAGTGAGGTCCCCTCGAGGAAAGGGGCAGTCTCATTGGGGGGCTCAAAAGAGAAAAAAAGGCACCCTGGGGTGAGCGAGCCCTTAGCGCGTGACCTTGAAGACCAAGTACTTCACTTGGCCGCAGTTGCTCAAGGTGATCTCCTGTCCGAGCGGAATCTGGCTGACAGAAGCGCTCTTGCATTCGCCGACGAGGTCGTGATCAATTCTGTCGCGATCCCAAACGATGAAGTGCAGGTAGTCGGTCGGCTGCAGATCCACCCGCCCGCTGGTGCGCCACTCGTAGTAGGTTTGCTCCTGGCCGACAGGGGTCTCCATGAAGGGTTTCTCCGACTGATAACCGTTGACGTAGACTTCGACCGCGATGTCCGGGCTCGTGCCGCTGGCGACGAAGGGGATCTTGGCATCCCACGGCTGGCCGTCTGCCTTGGCGGGTTGGATCTCCGCCTTGATGACCTCGACGGCGTACTGGCCTGTCCCCGTGGCATCGCCCCCTGACTGACCTCCGGTCTGGTCACTCGATTGACCTGCGGATTGACCTGCGGTCTGCCCGCCCAAGACAGGAGCCCCTTCGAGCTGCTCGATGAACATTTCGATCCGGACGACTTGTCCCATCTCCTCATTGGAGGCGGTCACGATGAGCTCTCCGTTTTGGGCTTCTTGAAGGATCTTCAAGGAGACATCCCCCAGGAGCTCATCGTCGTCATCTGCATCGTTGTCCCAGATGCTGATGGCGCATTCGTCCTCGGGGTCCATCTTGAACTCCTCGCGCGCGTTGCGCCATTTTGCGCCCAGCCGATCCATGTTGAGCGACTTCGAGGTGGTCAGCTCATTGCCGAATCCGCAGTCGATATGGGCGTAAAGGTCGGGCATCGCTTCGATGAGCTTTTCCGAGCCGGCCTGGGCGGCGATGGCTGTGGTGAGCGCTTTTGCGGCGGCCCCGGGGGTGTCGCCCCCGAGGCTCGGCAACGCTTCGACGAACTTGGTTTTGACCTCCGGGGTGCACGGATCCCAGCACTTGCCGTCCTGGCTCAGCGGCAACACGTAGGCGCTGACGAAGGAGACCTCGAAGCGCATCGGGTTGCGGTCCCCGGAGGAACGCCTCCTCGGTTCGGGATAGTCAACCGGCCCGGTGTTGGCCTCGGCTTCAAGATTAGAGATATCATCAGCTTCATTGGCGTCTTTTTTGTTTTTGCAGCCGGCTGTCACGGCCAATCCCAATACGAGCAACATACTGACGAGCAACCTATTCATCGCAGTCTCCTTCTCGCTGACGCCCGGTCGCGAGGCGGTGCGGGCGTGTTTCGGTGAGATCCCTGGATACTCACCGGCATCGTGCTTTTTAAAAAACGATTACGGAATTCTATGGTGCCCGAGGTGCCTTGACAAGTCCCAAGGCGAACAGGCCGGTCAGGAGCTGAGAAGTGCGAGGATCCGAGCGCTGAGCTGGTCGGCGGGAAACGGTTTGCGGATGAGCTCGGCGTCCTCCTCCAAGACGCCCTGTTCGGCCAGGGATTCCTTCGAAAACCCCGACATGTAGAGGATCTTTACCTCGGGGCGAAGGGTTCGTATGCGAGCCGACAGATCCTGGCCGTTCATATCGGGCATGACGATGTCGAGCAGGGCTAGGTCGATGCGCGCGTGCTCGTCCTTGCAGAGCTGAAGCGCCTGCCGGCTGGTGGACGCCACATGCACTTCGTAGCCGCTGCGACTGAGCATTCGTTTGACGATGGAGCGCAGCAGATCATCATCATCGACCACCAGGACCGAGGCGCCAACGTCCTTGCGAGGGCTCGGGGGGGCGGTCTGCGTCGAGCTGTCCTCGGGCCGCTCCACGAGGGGAAGAGAAATCTTGAAGGAGCAGCCGTGACCGTTAGCGCTGTCCACATGAACGTTGCCTCCGCCGTGCTGGATGATTCCCCGGACGACGCAGAGTCCTAGTCCCGAACCTCTGCCGCGCTCGCGCGTGGAGAAGAAGGGCTCAAAGACTCTCTCGTGGAGTCTCTCGTCGATGCCGGCTCCGGTGTCCGTGAAACTGACGATGGCATAGTATCCCGGAGAGATCCCGGAGTCGGCCGCGGAATCGGCATCGGTGAAGTCCATGTTGCACGTCTCGATGATGAGCTTGCCGCCTTGAGGCATGGCCTCTGCGGCGTTCGAGACGACATTGCGCACGACGAGATCCAGCTGCTGGGTGTCTATCTCGACATCCCCGAGTTTTTCATCGAGACGAAAGACGAGCTCGATGGAAGGGCCGAGTATCCGCGACAGCATCGCTTGCGATGCACGAAGGACAAGGTTGATATTCAATCTCTTGAGTGTCGCGGATTGCTTACGGGAAAACAAAAGGAGTTTGTTGGTGATATCGTAGGCATGCGCCGTGGCTTCGCCGATGCCCTCGATGTCGGCTCGCATCGGATCCGACTCGTGCAAATCCAGCATGATGACGTCGGCGTACCCCTTGATGGCCGCGAGGAGATTGTTCATGTCGTGGGCGGCCTTGCCGGTGACCCGTTTGAGCGCGTCCCATTTCGACGAAGTCGGGTGATCGTAGCCATCGAAGACGCGGGGGTGTGAGGTGTCCGTCTGGTCGGAGACATCCATGGTGAAAAGACAAAACGCGGGCTGCGAGGCCTGCTGCGTGTGGCGAACCACGATATGCTGCCTGAGCTTTTTGACCGTCCCACGCTGTGTTTTGTAGGGAAACTCAAAGACGCGACCGTCGAGCTCGTCGGCGCGGGCCCCCAAGAGCTGCCGGACGATGGGGGCGGTGGGCAAAATGTCCGCGAGTTTCTGGCCTTTGACCATGTCGGGAGATGAAAACCGCTCAAGCTCGAGCAGGTCGAGCAGCACCTTGTCGATTTTCAAGATATCGCCGTGGGTGTCAAAAATACAGATCCCGATTTTTGCCGACCCAAGCACTTTTGCCAGGGGGCCCAGTCCCATCTCTTCGAAATCGATTCCGCTCATTTTGTAATTCATCTCTCGATCGTACTTCGGACCAATCCACCATTGCCTCGCTCTCGAGAGATCGATTCGACTTTTTTGCTGACACTCGAGAGCGTTCGAAATTGTCTTTCGACAGTCAGTATAGATTACCTAGAGGTGCTTGTGGGTCAACATTTGGCTCTTTTTCGGCGCCGGCAAAGGGCGGGGATCGACAAAGAGCTTTTTGAAACGAAACTTCCACAAGGCGGCTTGCCCATCTTGGACCGAGACGCTATTAGCTGAACGTTGGAGGTCAAACATGCGAAACTTTTTGATCGCTATACTGTGTGTCGTTATCTCGGTGACCACCGGCATCGAGGCGGGTGCCGGGGAGACGACCGGGGAGCTGAGCCGTTCTCATCAGATCCCAGACGAGGTCGAGAGCGATTTGCCCCTCGGGCCTTTGCTGCTGGGCAGCTTCGGTGCGGTTTTTCTCGCCGTCGGTGCCGGCTTCGGGTGGCAGGCCAAGGAGGAATACGATGACTTCAACGAGGCATCGACCAGCCCCCAACCGGGGGGGCCGCTCTACCCAAAAGCCTCGGACGATCTGGCCGCAGATATCCGCGCGCACAGTATTGTCGCAAATGTCTTGATGTTCTCGGGTGTGGCCGCGATGGCAGGCGGGATCATCTGGTGGCTCGTCGACAAAAAGGACGACAATCCCGAGTCGGGGGCCTCGCAGGGAGAAAAAAGCGTCTCCATCACGCCGCTGCTCGGTCCCGGGCATGCCGGATTATCTTTGGAATTCTAGGAGGTCGCGATGCCCCGTTTCGTTTTTGTCAAAGTTTTGCCCCTCGTGGCGCTCATGGCCGTGTCCGGATGCTTCTACGATCCCGATGAAGACAAAATAGGCAAAACGGTGCCCCAAGACACGTCCTCCAGCACCGACGCGTGTTTTCCGGGAACGGACGCCGAAGGGCTCGGGGGGGCTTGCGACGCGGACACCGAATGCACCGAAGGCGTCGCCGAGCTCTGCTTGAAAAATCCCATGGATCCGGGCGCGCAGGGGACCTGCTCCGTCGAAGATTGCAGTGCCGGTTGCTGCCCGATGGGGTTCACGTGCTGCGACTGCACAGGCGCGGGGTTCGATCTGGGGTGGACCGTAGCCTGCGTTCCCGAGGATCAAGCCGGCATGGCTGACGGCGTGTGCACCTGCAGGTGATCGCCTCAGGCTAGCCCCAAAGCCGCGACGTCCTCTTCATCTAAGCCGAAGTAGTGCGCCGTTTCGTGCAGCACGGTGATCTTCACCTGCTCGAGGGCGTCGTTTCGGTTTCTCGAGATCGCAAAAATGTTGGCGAAATACAAGACGATTCGAGTGGCCATCTGGGGCTGCTCGAACAGCTCATAGGTGAACGCCGTGCCTTCGAAGAGCCCCAGCGCGCGGGGATCGAAGCCGGTCTCGACGAGGTAGGCCGCAGGGCGAGGCTCGACGATGACGGGCACGTTGGAGAGGGCTTCGCACAGGCGCTCGGGCAGGGACTCGAGGGCTGCCCGCCCTTGGGCAGTGAGCTCATCTTCGGTTAGCAGTGGCGCCGGCTGCGGCGCGGCCGCGTCGAGCTCCAAGACGCTCAGGAAACACGTCCGCTTCTCGGCCTCTCGCCCGAGCGCTTCGCAGGAGAGGCCCATGTCGTACAAGACGTCGGCGGTGGGACCTTCGGCGTCGAGGGCCCGCGTGTAGTGTGCCACAGCCGCCTCTTCGTTTCCCAATAGCACCTCGATGCGGCCCAGAATATGGGCGATCTCGGCTCTGGGGCCGCCTCGCCTCGCCGCGCGGCGCACGCACGAACGGGCCTTGACGACATTCCCCTGCTCGATGGCCCACCAGGCCTCGTCTAAAAGAGCGCTTTTGTCACCCGGTGACGGCATGGAGGGCCTCACTTGCCCAACAGGGTGAAGTTGATCGAAACGAGCAACCCGTTTTGGATTTGCCAGCCGTCATAAATAAGCGGGTTACGAATTGCCTTGAAGGTGTAGTCGAGAGAGGCCCACTCGAAGAGCTGGACTCCCAGCAAAAATTCGAACTCCCTGTTGAGCAGATCGATGCCCTCGAGGTCGGTGTCGACGCTGATGAGCACCGGATACATAAACACCGACTTGGCGCTGTACTTGACGTACTCGTTGAACTCTCCGGAGACCGCCAGCTTGAGCTCCGGACCGGCCTGCACCGAGTTTTCTAGCCTGCGGATCTCGAAGTCGGCCGTGTCCGCGTCGTCAGCGACCGTGTAGCCCCTCCGCACGAAGGTCTCCCAGGCGCCGAAACCAAGCCGCGTGTCGAGCCGAAAGATCTTCTGCTGCACGGGGATCGCGAAAAAACCGATGCTCTCCCGGAGCGTGGTCGGAGCAAAGGAGTCGGTCAGGGTGAGCTTTTCGAGGGACGAGACGGTAATTGATTGAGGTTCACCGGCGGCGTTCGTCTGCTCGGGGTCTCCGTTTTTGTCGAGCCTGACGACCTGGGTGTCGTCGGCAAAGAGCGTGTAGCCCGGAAAAAGGCTCGTCTTGAGCTGAAACGTGACAAAAGGACCGAGCCACTTCAGATCGGGGAAGTGATAAAGGTAAGACGACTCGAGATCGAACATGTCGATACTTTTGAAGAGCCGGTCGATCGAAGGGGTCCTCGTGTAGCCGATTTGCCAAAGGAGGGAGTTGAGCCACTCGTGAGTTTTGTCGTCACTCAAAAAGGTCAAGGAGCCGTTGGTGGTGCCGCCGATGTTGAGGTTGGTGCCGTTTTGAATGCCGATGACGTCGCTGTTGTGGTTGTAAGAAAGGCTCACAGACAGCTTGAGGGACGGATGCCAACCTGGGGGATTTTCGTCAGCGCTGCTCTTAATTTCTTCGGGGATAAGGTCTGTTTTAACGTCGGGACCGACGCTCGCTTGAGCATGCAGCGCCACCGGGAGAGTCAGACAGGCGATGAGGGCCATTATCGCCGGCTCAAATGATTGATTTTTCGCGGTGACGTGTCGCATATCCGTCGATTTCATCGAAAAAAACCTCCGTCTTCTAAGCCATTTCCAGCGGGTACGAATGAATCGTGGAATGATTGTCGCGCGGGCAAACTAACCACTCGCGCAGATGTTGGCCAGAAAAAAATGGGACGTGAAATGCCCGTGGTTTGCGAAGCTGTCTTAGATACTTGAGATGATTCGGGGCATTGTGATCACTCGGGGGTCGTGGGGCACGTATAGCTGAGCACCTGCGCCGATTCGGGCCCCTCGATGAGGTTGGAGGTGATGGCGAGCACGCGGCCCGAAGGTGTTACGACCACATCGAAAAAGCATTGAGCCTCCGCCAAAATCTCGTACTTTTCGCCATCGTAGCGCAGGAGCACACCGCTGCCTGGGGTCGCGTTTTTACAATCCGAAGTGCAAAGAGGATCGCAATCACCGCTGGCTATGTAAACGCTCTCAGCGTCGCCGAAAATCGCCCGTGGCCGCATATCCCGGCAGGCGCGAGAGTTTTCGGGGCAGGGGATCTCTGCCCAAGAGCTCCCGTCGAAGTGCAGGAGGGAGTCGTGCCCCACCGCGTAGACGTCCGTCGCGCTGCGTCCCCAGATATCCCGTATGGGACCTCGGGCGCCGAGCACCTGAGCCGTCCATCCCCCTTCTTCGTGTCGGGTCAAGATGACGCCTGGGACGCTCGGGCTGTCTACGGATCCGCCAAAAAAAACGCTCCCGTCGTCGAAGCCTCGCACCGAGACGAGCTCGAGCATTGACCAGGCGGGCGCAGCGGGGGGCCGGCCTTCGATGCCTGGGTAGAGCTGGTTCCACGAGTTTCCGTCGAAGCGGAAGATGTGCCGGCTCTTGCAGACCACGTAGACATCTCTTGATGAGCGCCCCCAGATGCCTGAGATCCCTTCATCGGGATCGCAGATCGCGCCGGGATCCACCTCTTTCCATTTTTCGTTTCTGTACTCGGCGATCTGGCCGGAGCTCGTGACGGCGACACCAAAGCCTGTATCGTTGCCGCTGACGGAGCTGAAATCCGAAAACCCGGGGACGTCCACATCAACCCAGCGGTCGCCCAAAAGCCGCCGCATGAGGGGCCCGACCATGTAGATTTCATTACGGGAGCGGTACCAGATGCCCCCCCGCGCGCCCAGCGCGCCTTCTTGCTCGAAGGTGGTTCGCTTTCCTTTTTTGAGGCGGGATGTCCAAATTGTCCCTGCTGGGTCGGATAAAGGCTCGGCGAGATATTTGCCGACTAGGGTGACATCACCCGGGCCGGAGCCTCCCACCGCGACGAGGGGAGGGACCCAAAGAGACGAAGAGACCCAGCCGGTCACCGTGTCGTAGTGGTAGAGCGAGCCTTTGCCGGACCAATCCACTCGGTTATCGTCGAAAGAGGGGAGGCCGCCGGCCGCGTAGACATCGCTGGAGGAGCTGCTCCAAAGCGATGTCAGGATCTCTTGGAGCAGAGGCTCCGTGTCGTCTCTCCACGCGCCACCTTCCCAGTGGCTGATGATGCTGGCGTCGGGTTCGCAAAGCGGGCTTGGGTCCGAGGTGCAAAAAAACCGGTTCGACAAAAGATAGACATTGGCCAGGAAGTTACCGTGCACATCGACGAACAGCCGCGGCTGCTTTTGGCCGTCTCCACAGCAGTCTTGAGGGGACCAACTGTTCCCATCCCAGTGCCAGAGCCCGCCTTCGATGTCGGTGTAGCGGCCATCGAAGGCCGTGCGAAAGAACCCGCCCGAAGCAATGACGCTGATCGCGTTGTGCCCCCATACCGCGTAGAGATCTTTGGTCGTCGCGGTGTCCATGCTCTGCCACACCCCGCCTCTCCTGATCGCGGCCCGGCCGTTGTCGCCTACGGCCACGGCGTCGCCGGAAGAAGAGACCCAGACGTCGTTCCAGGATCTCACGCCGAAATCGACATTTTCTATTCCAGCTTTGCTCGCCCGCAAGAGCAAGGGATCCACGGGGCGGCATCCGCGACTCCCCGCTCCGCGACAGCGCGGCCATCCCAGCCACAGGTCTTTTCGCGTCTCGCCCCAGATCGCTGTTGCGCCGGGTATTTCGGGCTGGTAAGCGCGCCACTTGGTCCCGTCGAAGTGCGCCGCCCCGACGAGCCCGGTAACAACCACATCGTCATCTGATGCGGCCCAGATCGCTCGCGCGTTGGCCATGGCAGCCGGGGGCTGCAGCCACTGTAACACGCATTCGGGTTGGGAGTCGGTGTCGTCTTGGCTGCCGGTGTCTTGAGAATCCAAGAGGCCGCCCGAATGCCCGATTTCGATCTCTCGGGAACACGATGC
>JAABTR010000373.1 GCA_011389755.1 Deltaproteobacteria bacterium
AACAGTCCGCTGTCGGTGGCTATCCAGTAGACACCCGAATCGGCGTCCCAAGCCGCTGCTGCGACGTTTGCGTCGATTCCCGTCGGCTCGAAGAGGGGATCATCTCCCACGACGTACATCGCTATCTCGTCGCTGGCGCTGCGGCCGGTTGAGTCAGCGGCCGTGAGCCTCACTTCGTACTTGCCGGGCAAAAGGCCGCTTTCGCTCGTCTCGGTGCCGCTATGGAACTCGCCGCGCACGCTGTCCCACCAAGTGGGCGTGAGCGGCCCGTCTTCCGGATCCTCGGCCGTGCCCACAAAATCGACAGTCCCGCCCGCGGCATGATGCGAGCCGTCGGTCGGGGCTTCGATCTTCACGTTTGGCGGAAAGCTGACGTAAATCGTGATGCTGGTGGACTCCGAATTTCCGTCGGCGTCGGTGGCGGTGAGGGTGATGACGTGGGTTCCCGGCGACAGACCGTTTGTCTGCACGGAGGTGCCCGTGCCCATCTCACCGTCCACATCCGAGCTCCAGACGAGGGCGGCACCGGTGAGCTCGCCGTCTTCTGTGTCACAGGCGCGGCCGAGGAAAGTGATGTCATCCCCCGGATTGAAAACGTCACCGTCATTCGGGTCGCCGATGACCGGCCCCGGAGAGATGAAGGTCACCGTCACTTCGGCGTAGGCGCTCTTCCCATCGCTATCGGTGGCGGTGCACCGCAGAGTGTGCGTCCCGCTGGTGCCGGGGAGCCAGTTCAGATTGTCGTTGGTCCCGATTTCGCCATCCACATCGGACATCCACACCACTTCGACGCCGCCGCGATCTTCGGGGTCGATGGCCCGACAGCGCAAGCGCGCTTCTTCGCAACCCGGAAGCTCAGCGCCCGAGTCCGGCGAGTTTATCTGCACCTCGGGAGGCTGATTTTCGGTGATGGTGATGGTCACGTCGGCGCAACCGACGACCTTTGGCTCCACCGGATCCTTGGCGCAGACGGTTATCCGGTGCTCGCCCAGGTCCACCAGCGCGTTGGTCACGTCGGCGCCGATTCCGATGTTGCCCTGGACGTCGCTGGCCCAGGAAATGTCGATGTTCTGCACCGGCTCGCCCTCGGGATCGGTGCAGGTGGCCCGAAAGCGTATGCTCTCGCCTTGGAAGAAGCGGTCGCCCTCATCTGGGTCGTGGATCACACATTCGGGTGGAAGATTGTCGACCACGTGGACCGTAATGCTCGTCGTCCCGACCCCGCCCGCAGAGTCCGTGGCTTCCAACGTGATCACGTGGTCGCCTAGCAAAAGCGCGGTCTGCACCGTCCGACCGAGCCCAATCTGGTCGGCACCGTTCAACCAGCGCAGCGCGGTCCCCTCGAGCACACCGTCCTCGGGATCCGACGCCGAGCCGACGAACTCAATCGAAGCGTCTGTTTTGAAATAGGCCTCGTCGACCGGCTCTTCGATCACCGGGACAGGCGGCTGGTTCTCCGGCTCGGTGTCTTGTGTCGCCGTATCCGCGGTGTCCAGCGTGTCCGCGGTGCCCAGCGTGTCCGCGGTGTCCAGCGTGTCCGAAGTGTCGTTTGTGTCGCCTTTGCTGCCGGTTCCCTCGCTGGTGTCCTGCGTGGACGGGTCGCTTCCCTGCGAAGACGAATCCGAACCATCTGTATCTTCGGTGCTCACATCATCCGTGGCACCATCTGTCCCTTCGCCCTCGGCGCCTGTTTCATCGGTCTCGCCGTCGAACTCGCTGGGCTCACCGCCGCAGCCGAGCGCCGTCATGAGCAAGCCGGTGGCCAGCAGTCCCAGTAGATCTCTCATGGTCCTCCTCCTCAAAAGCAAAGAGACGCCTTGGTCGAGGCGTCTCGAAACAAAAACCGTCTTCTATGTGTGAAATCAAGTCCCAAAAGTGCACGTCCTGCCAGGCACCCGACCCTCTGAGGCAAACGATCACTCGCTGGACCATTGGCCGGATCAACCGAATTCTGTGAACCCCTACTGTATTTTTTTTGACATCAGCGCAATATACAGGGAACGAACGTCACACTCTGGCCGTGAGCAGGAGGGGCAGTCGAGGTCTGTAAAAAAAGAAAAAAGATACATAAAAACCCACAGAAGGTGCAACATATACAGATGTGGGGCAGTGGGGGCTGAGGAGGATCCGAATGACACGCAAGACGGTTGCACGGCATAGACTCGGGCGTTTTTATGGGTTGATCCCCGCTGTTGCTCTGATGTTTGGTTTCGGTCTGAGCTGTACAGAGGTTACCCAGATCGGGGCCGGGACTGATTCGGGCGCTAAAGACCTCAATGATTCTCACGGCCAACGGGGCGACGAGGGGGATTCGCTCGCTGATGGCGAAACCGGCGCCGACGATAGGGACACGGGATCAAGTCCGACGCACGCCGTTACGTCTCTTGGCGAGGTCAACGGTCTTGCCACCGACGAGGGCGTTGTCGCTTTTTTGGGGATACCCTATGCCAAGCCACCTGTGGGCGAGCTGAGATTCGCTCCTCCCGTTCCACTCGACTCGTGGGAGAGCCCACTCGACGCGGTGGAATTCGGGCCGGCCTGTCCCCAACCCGAGATAGAGCCGGACCCCGCGATGAATTGGGAGAGGGATGAAGATTGTCTCACCTTGAACGTCTGGACGCCGGCAGCGGACGATAAAGAGCGACCTGTCATGTTCTGGATTCATGGGGGAGGCTGGATCTGGGAGAGCTCAGGGGATCTGCTCTACCATGGGGGACGCATGGCGGCCCGCGGTGATGTGGTCGTGGTGAGCGTGGAGTATCGACTCGGTGCTTTTGGCTTTAGCCATTTCGAAGGCGAGCCCGGTAGCGGCAACGCCGGTCTGCTCGACCAGGTCTTGGCGCTGCGCTGGGTCAAAGATCACATCAGGGCGTTTGGCGGCGACCCGGGCAACGTCACCATTTGGGGAGAGTCTGCAGGGAGCTACAGCGTCTGCTCGATAATGGGAATGCCAGGCGCCGCGGGCCTGTTTCACAAGGGGATCGCACAGAGCGGCGGGACGGCGATGACGCGTCTTCCCGACTATGCGAGCAAGGCAACGCAGCTGCTTTTGGATTTTGCCGGCGTCAAAACTCTAAAAGAGCTTCGCGCGCTCAGCTGGCAGGAGGTCCTGGCCGCGCAGGAGAGGGTGATGGAGACGTCACTTTTGACTGAATCGATCTACGGCCCGGTCATCGACGGCGTGGTCTTCTCCGAGCCTCCTCTGAGCGCCATTTCCAAGGGTGAGTCGGCAGACATCCCGATGATTCTGGGTTCCACAAGAGACGAAGCCCGCTGGTGGATGGTTGAAATTCCCGTGCTGAGAACCCCCGCTGCGACGCCCTTGGCGATGATGACCGCGTTCCCGTACTATCGAAGGTCCGTCCCCCCGAATAAGGCGGTCTGGGATGCGATTTTTGTCTATCGAAAGGCCTATCCCGGTCTCGCGCTCTCTTCAAACCTCGTGGCCCTCGCCATGGGGACCGATGTTGTCCTGCGCGTTCCCACGCTCAGACATGCGGAGGCGCAGGTGGTGCATCAGCCCCAAAATGTGTTTGTCTACCGCTTTGATTGGGCGCCGCCCAGCCCCGGCTACCCGGATCTCGACCTCGGCGCCATGCACGGAGCGGAGCTCGGCTTTACCATGGGCTATCCCGAGGGCTGGCTCGAGGTGTACGGAGACTCTGGTGTCCCACAGGGACTTCGGGACCAGATCATGGACGCCTGGATCGCGTTTGCCAAGACAGGGGATCCCAACCATGGGAATATGCCCGAATGGCACCCCTACGACCTGGAAGAGCGCCCGACCATGCTTTTAGACGCGAAGGAAAAGAGCGCGACGAGCCGCATGAAGAACGACCCCGACGGGGATACGAGAGCCTTCTGGGACGGCGTGCCGTTTGACGGGGTCCAGCCCGCGCTTCGCCCTGAGGATCTGTCCAAAGTCAACCTCATTTGGCCTTAGAGGGGCGCACGGACGTTCTCTACTCAAGCGGGCTCAATCCACGATGTACCGAGGGATGTCCTGGGGCAGGCGGGTGAGCAGCTCGTAGTTGAGCTGGTTCGATATCTCGCCGAAGGTGGCCACCGATATCTCCAGGTCGCCTTGTTTTCCGATGAGCGTCACTTCGTCTCCGGTGTCTATCTCGGGGCAGCTGGTGATGTCGACGCACAGCATGTTCATGTTGACCATGCCGATGACCGCGAGGCGCCTTCCGCGAATGAGGACGCGGCCTTGGTTGCTGAGCATGCGGCTGTAGCCGTGGGCGTAGCCGATGGGGATGATGGCGATGTTTTTGGGCTCCTGGGCCAAAAAAGTCATCCCGTAGCCGATGAACTCGCCGCGTTTGACGCTCTTTTTGCTCATGACCACGCTCTTCCACGTCAGGGAGCGGGCCAGCGGGTTTTGGTGCTCGCGCTTCTTGGCCAGGTACCGGACCAAGGTCTCTTGGCTCGGCCAAAAGCCGTAGAGCAAGATGCCTACGCGGACCATGTCCATCGCCGTCTTCGGGTAGCTCATGGTGGCGGCGGAGCAGGCCGCGTGGGCGACTTTGGGGATGATGCCGCTGCGCGTAAGCTTTTGCCTTTGCCTG
>JAABTR010000374.1 GCA_011389755.1 Deltaproteobacteria bacterium
TCATGGTGGCGGCGGAGCAGGCCGCGTGGGCGACTTTGGGGATGATGCCGCTGCGCGTAAGCTTTTGCCTTTGCCTGGTAAACGACTTGATTTGGTTTTGAATGCGCACGTAGTTCGCCACGCTCTCGGCGCCGGCAAAGTGCGTGCAGATCCCCTCCAAGGAGAACAGGCCGCTGTGTTCCTCAACAAAACGCGCCACTTTGGAGAGCTTCGAAGAGGGGATCCCCGTTCGGTTCATCCCGGTCTCGAGCTCGATATGGATGCGGGCTTTTTTCCCCACGGCGCGGGCGGCTTCGGCGGTCTCTTTGAGCTGGTTCTCATCGCAGATGTAGCGCTCAACGCCGCTGGCCACGATCCATTCGAGATCGCCTGGGGCCGCGTAGCCCATGATCATCACTGTGGAGTCGCTTCGCTTGCAGGCGTGGACTTGCTTGGCTTCGGACGAGCTGAAGACGGAGAAGTGGTTGACCCCGTGCTCTTCGGCGACGGGCACCACAGCGGAGATACCGTGACCGTAGGCGTTGCCCTTTACGACGAAAGAGAGCCGGGTGCGCTCAGGTATGTTGTTGCGCACAAATGCGATGTTGTGTCCCAGGGCCAAGCGGCTGATCTCGATACGCGAGGTAGACACGCTCATCCCTAGCTCACCTCCCCATCATCCGATCTGTTCGTCGATGACGGCGACTGCGCGCTCGACTCGTCGATCTCCGGCAGGGACGCGGGGACCTCGATGTTCCAGCGCTTGGGCATGCCGGCTTCGAAGCTCTTGATTGGGGGATCGACATGCTTGGGCAGGTAGCTGTCTGTCATCAAAAGACGAAACGCCGACAGGTTGGGGCGGAAACGGATGACGTCACCGATGCTCCAGTTTTCCTTGGACTCGCCCATGTTCACCACTGTGATGTCGCTGCTGGCGCCCGCGATGTGGTGGTTTTGGTTCAGGGGCGTCAGCCCGGCCACGTCGGTGTCGATGCCGCCCACCGTGACGAGGGCGCGGTAGCCCCTCTGGCCGGGCGAGGCGTCATCTGCCTGCCCGCTGCCCTCGAACGGCGCCGCGTGACCGATCTCTCCGCTGGGGACGAGGTTCTTTTCTTTGATCTCGGCGATCTCGGCCTCGAGGGTGACGACGTCGTTGCGTAGCCCCTCGAAACGCTCGCCGCTCAAAGGATCGTTGCCCAAAAAGAGCGACTCGCCGATGCGGAAGTGGTTGATGCAGTCGGGGATCTCGCCGCTCAGAAGAACCGAGAGCAGGCTGCTCGACCCTGCCGATATGAACTGGAGCTTGGTGTTGAACTTGAGCTCCAAGAGCTCGCGATAGAGCTTGAGGTGGGCGATCTGATCGAGCTCGGGGAGGTCTTCGGGGGTGTCGGGCAGCACGGCTCCCAAGCCGATGATGTCGACATTGTTCAGCTCGAGGACCTTCTTGTAGAAGTCCACGAGGGAAGCGGGCAGAACCCCTTCGTAGAGATCTCCGATCTCGACGAGGATCACCACGTGGTGTCTGCGGCCCAGGCGCTCCGCCTCTTTGTCGAGGGCGCGGACCACCTCCAGCTCGGAGTTCACGCTGATGTCCGCGAGCTCGACCACCTCGGCGGCGTTCGATAAAAGAGGCAGCCCCAAGTACCACACTTCCAGATCGGGCACGGCTTGCCGAATGGATCTCAAGTTGAGGAGCTTGGTGTCGCAGATCGACTTGACGCCGAGGATGTTCAAAGCGCGGATGATGTCCGGGTGCCCGCACAGGGCCTGGGTGGAGACGCTCCAGCCGATGCCGGCGCGATCCATGATGCCGCTGATGACCTGAATGTTTTGTTTGAGGGCCTCGAGATCGATGATTACGCGATTCATTTGGTCACTCCCTTGAAGCTCGTGCGGATGGATTTTTAAGGGGGGGATTTTGGCATCCGAGTTTTTTAAAGTCAAACGGGCCTCGAGATTCCCGGCCGAAGCTGCCTCCCCCATAGTCTTATCTCATCGAAGATAGCAGGTTCAAAAGAGAAGGAAAGGGGGGACGGCCGGCGACTGCGCAGCCGCAGCCTTTTTTCCCCCGGGCTTGGTGATCGCCGGGAGACGGCGCGTCGGTGCCCGTGTCGTCGGCGGCGCCCGTGTCCGAGCCGCCGTCTTCGCTGTCGGTTGGGGTCTCGGTCCAGCTCGTGTCGTCGGGATCGGAGCCCGAATCCGAGCCGGTGTCGTCACCATCTGAGTCCTGGGGCTCGGCAGGCGAGAAGTCGAGCGCGTAGGCTGCGTGGTCGCCGCTGGGCGCGTCGGTCGAGATGGTCAGCTCGGACAGCAGCGCGCCGCCCCCTCGGTTGACGGGCATGACGTAGTAAACGCCCGCCGGGAGGCTCTGCCCGGACGCGGCGGTGATGGAGAGCTCTTGGCCGAGGTGATCCATCGGGCCGTGCACGTCGCCATCGACGATGACCGCGTTTTCTTCGTAGGAGAAGGTGATCGGCGCGTCTTTGCGAACGAGGAAGGCGATGTCTGGATCCGCGGACACCGCCCCGGTGGCGAACCTCATCTGCTCAAACGAGATGGTCAGGCAAGCTTCGCCTTTGCCCACGGTCAGGGCGTACTGCATGACTCCGGGGGTGTAGGGTGTGGGCTTGGTGACGAGCCGGATCTCTCCGGGCGCGATCACCGAAGAGCTGCGGGCAAAGCGCCCCGAGCCTTCGTCGGACACGACGCGGACGCATCGGTCGACGCCGCGATCGGCCAGCACCTCGGCCACCGCGCTCGCGGCTTGGGCTCCCAGCTCGTCTTCGACCGCCGCGACCGTGGCCGCCGAGGCGTGCTCGAAGCCCTGGTTGTCCACCAGCGCGGTCAGGGCGGCGAAGGCGGCTCGCTCGAAGCGGTGCGTGGCCTTAGCCTCTTCCATGTCCGGGGCCGCGGCTTTGACCGCCGCCACGCGAGCCGCCCAGAGCGCCTGGCTCCAGATCTGCGCGTCCATGTGCCCCTCTCCGCGCATCGATCCCGGACAAGACGCGTCGCCCTCCAGGTGGCGAAGGAGGCTCGGCCCCATGGGCTCGAGGGCGTACTCACCGATGGTGGGGTCGCTCGTGACAAAGGCGGCGAAGAGATCGGCGTACCCCTCGCTCAGGGCGCCCGGCTCGGGGTTGAGCCCCCACTCGTCGGCGAAGTAGGTCTTGAAGTACAGCCCTCCGGTCGCCGAGGCGTCCACCGAGTGGGTGAACTCGTGGACGATGATATCGGCATCCCACGAAAAGTCCGAGAAGGTGCCCTGGCCGAAGACCAGGGTGTGGTAGGGGCGGCGGATTCCGGGGAAACCCTCTTCGTCGGCCGGGACGAAAAAGGCGTTGTCGACCGGCAGCAAGAGCCCGTGGGGGTCGGTGATGTTGGCGAGCGCCTCTTCATCTGTCATCGGGTTCATGAGGGAGGCGTAGATGGAGGTGGCAAAGGGCAGCTTGAAGTTCACCGTGGCCATCAAGGGGCGAAAGAGATGGCCGGCCCAAGGGTCATCTTCGCTCTCGCCCCCGGCTCCCAGCTCCAAGAAGTACCGGTAGGCCCTGTCGATGTGGTGGAAGACGTTGACCTCGGCGAACGTGTCGTAGGGGGCGGTGTCGTCGAGGGCGCCCGACGGGGTCTTCCAGTCGTCGCACGTAAAGCCGGTTTCGGGGCTGGCGTAGGCGCTTTGCACCTCCGAGCACACGTGGGCTTCGAGCACGCCGAGGCCTCCGCTCGCGAGATCCATCGTTTTTGTCTCATGCAGGTCGATGCAGTTGCGGGCGAGGTGCAATGGGCTTCTGAGCCACACCGGCGCCTCGGGGCACAGCGCGGCGCCTCGCGCGCCCCGGTCGCAGGTGGTCCTGATATCGGCGACGATGGCGGGCGAGGCGTCCAGCTCTTCGTAGTCGATGCCTCCTTCGGGGATGCCTAGCTGCACGAGCGTGGGCTCCCGGCGGTTGAACATGGAGCCGGGGTTGGTCTCGAAGGCCAGCGCGTCGTAGGCGCTTTGCACCAGGTTGATCGAGCCGAGCAGCGCGCCCGAGTGGGCGTCCACATAGAACCGCAGATTGGACAAGAGCGCGTCGACCCTGCCGAGGTGGACCTCCCAAACGAGCCGGCCGCCGTCCGCGCCGACGTTGGGGACGATGACGAGCCGCGCGGTCGTCACAGGGACATCGGCCTGGGTGGGGATGAACCAGCGGGCCGAGGAGCGGGCGAGCTTTGACGCCTGGGCCCTCGAGACCCGGGGACGGGTGTCGACGCTCGAGACGTCCGTCAATGAGCTGGACACCACGCGCAGGGAGCCGTCGCCGGAGACGAGGGCCGCGAGGGACGCGCCGCGCACCCGAACGCCCCGCATCGTCTGGGAAAACCGCGCCGTGCGGCCGCGGGCATGGGGGAGGATCGCGTCGAGGTGTAGCTGTGATGCCTGGGCCGGAAACCAAGCCGGGTGATTTTGGACGAAGCGCCTGATGGTGGTCTCCAGCTCGTCTCGGGCGGCGGGCGGTGACAGGCGCTCGGTCATCACGGGGGGAAGGCCGAAACCGTCTTTGGAAAAAACGATGTGGGCATCGCCGGCGCTGGTTGGAGACGGGGTCAGGAAAAAAAGCACCAGCAACCACGGGGTGATATTATTCGCGT
>JAABTR010000375.1 GCA_011389755.1 Deltaproteobacteria bacterium
AAGCCCGAACACGATAAAAAACTACGGTTACTTCTCGCCACAGCGGGTCGACATGCTCGTTCGCAAGATTCGCTCGGGCCGGGCCGTCGGTTTCAAAGACAACATGGCCCTTACGGGAATCCTCTCCACGCAAGCGTGGCATCACCACTTCGTCGCGGGTCACACGAGCATGGTCTCGAAAAGTGCGCAGGCCGCCGCAGATGAACATTTTCGCATGCGAAACTGATGAAACAGGAGTCCAAACAAATGAGCATCGAGAAAAAAATCAGGACCTATATCTTGGAAAACTACCTCTTCACGAGCAGCGACGATGCGTTGGAAAACAGCTCCTCATTCCTCGAAGAGGGGATCGTCGATTCCACAGGGATCATCGAGCTCATCTCGTTTCTGCAAAAGGAGTTTTCCATCGCAGTCAAAGACGATGAGATGATCCCCGAGAACCTGGATTCGGTCAACAACATCGTCACCTACGTCGTCTCAAAGCGATGACAAACGAGGACCCAGGCATGACCTCGACGCTTACGCATCTGTTGCAAAACTCGGCAGGGCGTTTCGAAAGCAAGGAGGCTCTGACCGACAAGGACCGCAGATTCACCTATGGTCAGCTGTGGACCGATGTGGTCAAGACCGCCCGCCTGCTTCGGGACCGAGGCCTCGAGCGCGGCGAGCGGGCCGGGATATTGATAGAGAACTCCCGGGAATACATCGTGGCGTATTACGGAATCCTGCTCGCCGGAGGCGTGGTCGTGGCCATGAACGTCCAAGCCAAAGCGCGCAACATCGCGGCCTGCCTGACGCACTGCGAGGCGCGTCTTCTCCTCGCGGACGGCCGCCACAAAGAGCTTCGGGCGCTCATGGAGAGACTCTCGGGCCGGCTCCGGCTCGTAACCTTGAGGGATGGAGGCCACCAAAATCTCCCCCCGCTTGCCGGAACCTGGGATCAGATTCAAAGCCAAAGCGCCGCTGAGCCGTCGCGATCGGAGCTGCCTCGCCCTGAGGAGCTCGCCTCGCTCATCTACACATCCGGGACAACAGGAGATCCCAAAGGGGTCATACTGACCCACGAAAACCTGCAAAAGAACCTCGAAGCCATCGTCTCCTACTTGGAGCTGACCGAGCGCGACAGCATCGTCAATGTCCTGCCGTTTCACTACTCTTACGGCAACTCAGTGCTGCACACCCACCTGGCCGTGGGAGGACGCCTCGTGCTCGAGAACAGCATGATTTACCCCAGGCGGGTGCTCGAGCGGATCGACAATGAAAAAGTCACCGGTTTTTCCGGCGTCCCGTCGACGTTCGCGTTGCTCCTCGCCCGCTGCAAGCTCAGCGACTTCGACCTCAAATCGCTGCGCTACATGACCCAGGCGGGCGGCCCCATGCCGCCGGTCAACGTAAAGCGGCTGACCCGCGAGCTGCCCCATGTGCGCTTCTTCGTCATGTACGGGCAGACCGAGGCTTCGGCGCGTTTGGCGTACCTGCCCCCGGAGCGCCTCACCCAAAAACTCGGCTCGTGCGGTGTGCCGATCCCCGGAGTGGAGATAGAGGTCCGCGACGACCAAGGACACGTGGCGCCCCCCTTTGTCACCGGAGAGATCTACGCCCGGGGCAAGAACATCATGCGAGGGTACTGGAACAATGTGCAGGCCACGAGGCAGGCGCTCGTGGACGGCTGGCTCAAGACCGGGGATCTGGCCCACACCGACGAAGAGGGTTACCTGTTCATCGACGGCCGGGCCTCGGAGATGATCAAAAGTGGAGCTCACCGCATCAGCCCCAAGGAGATCGAGGAGGTCATCACCGAGCTGGACTGTGTCGCCGAGGTGGCCGCGGTGGGAGTCCACGATGATATCTTGGGACAAGTCGTAAAGGTCGTCGTCGTGCCCAAGCCCGGCAGGACCGTCGAACCTTCCCAGGTCCAAAAGCACTGCGCCAAGAACCTGGCGCTTTACAAGGTCCCCCGCAGCGTCGAAATCAGCGACGAGCTGCCAAAGACGTCTTCGGGGAAGATACGCAGATTCATGCTGGCCAACTAGCCTGCTTTCTCGGCGAAAGGACGTGCACAGAGATGAACGACACGAACCGACTCCACGACGTCTTCAGGCTCGACTTCGAAGCCGAGGTCGACCGGATCGCAGCGGAGATCAGGCAGCAGCTTCGGACCACGCTGCGTCGTCGCGGCTTGGTGGTCGCCATCTCCGGCGGGGTTGACAGCGCGGTGTGCGCCGCTTTGAGCGTCGAGGCCGTGGGGCCCCGGCGGGTCTTCGGCCTTCTCTTGCCCGAGCGGGATTCATCGCCGAGAAGCCTTCAGCTGGGTCGCTCGCTGGTGGAGCAGCTAAACATAGATTTCGAGACCGTGGACATCGCCCCCACGCTGGACGCCATCGGCTGCTACACGTGGCGGGACGAGGCGATCCGGGCGGTCTTTCCCGAATACGACAGCGACTGGAAGAGCAAGATAACCATAACCGGCGGGACCCACGGCCGCTTCAACCACTTCCGGCTCGTCGTCACCGCGCCCGGCGGCGAAGTGAAGGAGAATCGCCTCGAGCACAAGGAGTACCTGCAGATCGTTGCAGCCACCAACTTCAAGCAGCGAATCCGCAAGACCATCGAATTCTTCCACGCGGACCGCCTGAACTATGCGGTGGTGGGAACGCCCAATCGGGTGGAGTACGATCAGGGGTTCTTCGTAAAAAACGGAGACGGCTCAGCCGACCTAAAGCCGATCGCCCACCTCTACAAGACCCAGGTCTACGCTCTGGCCAGGCACATGAGACTTCCCCAGGAGGTCGCGTCCGCGCTCCCGACCACCGACACCTACAGCATGCCCCAGGGGCAAGATGAATTCTATTACGCGCTGCCCTTCGACAAGATGGATCTCGCTTTGTGGTCCCACAACCACAAAAAATCCCCGCAGCAGCTCGCGCAGCTCATCGACCTGAGCCACGAGCAGGCCGAGTCCGTCCTTCGAGACATCGACTCCAAACGCCAAACCACCGCCCCGCTCCACTGGCCTCCACTGCTCATCGAACCGGTGGAGGGGCCGCACACAAAACCGACGACCGCAAAAGAGCGCATCGCTTCGAACTAAAAACGAGAACAAACGCCATGAACACGCTTTTGCGAACTTTAAAAAAATCGAACTCTCCTTGGATAGCCCCGCTCAGGAGAGCGGCCAAGCGCGCCGTGCGCAGCGAAGTTCCCTACATCTTTGGCGCCCACGACTTTCTTTATCGAGCTCACATGCTCGCGCTGACCGGACGCAGGCAAATCGAACGAGCCGCCTACTACCAACCGCTTTTTCGCAGCCAGTGCGCCTCCTGCGGTCCACGCTTGTCCATCATTCACTCGGGCCAAGGCATGCCCTGGATCATCGGAGGGATCGACCTTCACCTGGGCCGGGAGGTATCCATTCACGACAAGACCACCATCGTCGGGTTGACCCACGGCCTGGACCCATCTTTGCGGATCGGGGACCGAACCGACATCTCGAGGCCCGTCTCTTTTTTTATCGGTCAAAGGATTGAGATCGGCAAAGAATGCCTGATAGCCAGCGAATTCATCTCCGACAATTCCGGCCACCGACTGCACTACAAATCGCGCGCCGCCCTGCCGGTCTCGAAGGAACAAATCGGCCGCGTGGAGATCGGGGACTACGTCTGGACGGGGTTCAACTCGCTCATCGTGGGCAACGTCCGGATCGGCACCGGCGCGGTCATCGGCGCGGGGTGCGTGGTGACCCGCGACGTTCCTCCTTTTTGTGTCGCGGCGGGCAACCCGGCTCGCATCGTCAAGAAGCTTGAGATACCCGATGAGCTGCGGGGATCGCTCGATCCGCAGATGATTGATCTCTACGAACGCAACTGAAAAAAAAACGCCCAACTGAAAGAAACAAAATGTTTTCAGCCGCCGCAAAAAAGAAGACGCACACTGGGCCGAAGAGCCGCCCCGTCGTGCTCATCCACGAAGGCGCCCCCGGGTTCGGCGGATCGGCCACGAGCCTCGCGGCCCTGGTCCCCGAGCTCGAAAATGCCGGGTTCGAGGTGCGCATCGCAGCGGTGCGCGAAGACGGCTGGGACCGCATGGGCCTTGCCGACAAGACCGACTTCATCCGCTCCAAGCACTGGGACGCCTACCACGGTCTGCGTTTTTTTGGACGAGAGGCGCTGCGGTCCGGGGAGCTTCGCGCCATCGCTTCCAAACACCGCGCGAGCGTCATCTTGGGAAACAACACCCCGATGACGAACCTCGCCGCGTACTGGGCCGCCGGTTCACTCAGCATCCCCATGATCCAGTACATTCGGGGCACGTTCTTCCCATCCCGGCTCAATCGCTGGGCGCTCGACCAAGCTCGGGCCATCTTCTTGGTGGGCGACGAAGCCGAACGCCTCGTCAAGGGCCTGCACCTTAAAAAACAGCCGCCCATGATGCAAATCAAGGAGGGGCTCTCAAAGAACCAGTGGCCCTCGCCTCGAGGGCCCGAGGCTCGAGGTTGGCTCTGGGCGTCGGCGTTGGCGGCGTGGAAAGGCCTGCCCATGCTCACGAGCGCCTATGAAGAGCTGCGCTCCGAGCAGGGGGCGCTGCCGCCTCTGCACATCTGCTACGCCGGCTTCGAAGGCACGGACGGCGACGCCGGCGCCCTGCCCGACACGGTTCCGCCCGGAGTGACCCTCAGGCACAACCCGCCCGATCTCGACGACATCAGAGCCGGCTGCCGAGCTTACTTCCACACCTCCTTGCGACCCGAGCCCTTTGGTCGCAGCATCCTCGAGGCGATGGCCGCCGGGCTGTGCCCCGTGGTCCCTGACGAAGGCGGCGGCGCGCTCTTGGTCCGCCACGAGGAGAACGGACTCGTCTACCCGGCGCGGTCAAAAGAGGGGCTCAAAGAAGCGATGCGCGCCCTGCTCGAGGACCCCCACCTGGCGGATCGCCTCGGCGGCGCCGCCGCGAAATCCGCCCTCGCCTACAGGGCGAGCCAGGCTTTTGGCCCGGTCATCAAAACGCTGAGCACCATCAGGAGGCCTTAGCCGATGGGTCTTTACGAAAAGCTCGAGCACCTGCAAAGGCACCCCGATCTGGCCGGAAAACTCGCCATCTTCGGTGCCGGCCTCACAGCTTCGAAGCTGCGGGGCAAAAAGAGCGTGATCTTCCAGTGCGACGCGGCCGGGCACTACCCGTACCTGGAGCCTTACCGCAAAAAAATCGAAGCGCGCGGCGACCTCGATCTGTACTGGACCGGAAGCGCCGAGGGCGACGATGTCTTCGCTTTCCTCCGCGCCCAAGGCATCCCCCAAAAAAAAATAATCCACGACATCGCCCTTGTGCGCCTGCTGCCTTTTGACGTCTACGTCTCGCCGACCTCGTGGGGGAATGTGTTCCCCAAGGCGCCCACCTGCGAGAAGGTTCAGATATTTCACACGCTGGCCGACAAGAACATCCAGTACGGCGACAACCTCCTCAAGTTCGACGTCCTGTTTTTGCCAGGGCCTTTTCACGGCGAGCTCTTGGAGCGCTATGTCTTTTCGAAACACCCCCGCGCGCGAAGCGAGATTCAAACCTACGAGGTCGGATTCGCGAAGATCGACAGCCTTGTCGAGAACGAGCACGACATCGACTCCATCAAGGCCGGGCTCGGGATCGATCCCGCCAGCCCAAAACCGATCGTCGTGTACGCTCCCAACTGGGAGAAGACCTCCGCGCTGCACCGTTACGGCCGCTTCGCCATCGACGCGCTGTCGAAGATGGACGTCGAGGTGATCGTCAAGCTGCACTACATGTCTTTGTTCCCGCCCGAAAACGAACGCGCCACCGGCGGAGTCGATTGGAACGCCATGCTGGCCGAGCTGGAAGGGCGCCCCAACGTGCACGTGGTGAGAGATCAGAGCATCGACCCCTACTTCGCCCTCGCGGACGTGCTGGTCACAGATTACGGGGGCGCGGCCTTGGAGTTCATCAGCACGCTGAGGCCCGCCGTCTACTTGGACTGCCCCGATTTTTTTGCCGAGCGCGGAGCCGACATCATCGACTACTGGTCTCGGGACACGGGCTACGTCGTCGACTCGGTGCAGGAGATGACCCGCGCCGTCCGCCTCGCCTTGACCGAAGATGACGGGAAAAAAGAGCTGCGCGAGAAGCTGCGCAGCCGCCTGATATTCAACCCAGGGCGCGCCGCACAGGTGGGCACAGACATCATCGCGACGCAGCTCGGGAGGCTCGACAAAAACCGCATCGCGAGAGCAATTATGGACGCCCTGCCGAGAGGACAATGATGATCTCTAAGCTCCTCGACAAAGCCAAGTACGAGCTCGCCTGTGCGTGGCTCGAGGTCTCTGGCCGCCTGCCCGATCACGAAGTGACACGCCGCCTCGATGAGCGCATGAAGATGGCGCGCCTCTACAGGGAGGACATCACGGTCTGGCGGGTGCACCTGGCCCGCAAGATGGGCGCCCGCGTGGGAGAGGGCTGCCGTTTCTTCTCGCTCAACATGTTCTCCGAGCCCTACCTCATCACCATCGGGAACAACGTGCTCGTCTCGGGAAATGTCGTGTTTTTGACCCACGACGGCACCGTGAGGCTGTGGCGCGGCGAAGATCCCCTGCTCTACAACGCCTTTGGGACCATCGAGATCGGCGACAACTGCTTCATCGGAATGAACGCCGTCATCAACCGGAACGTGAAGATCGGCGACAACTGCGTCATCGGATCGGGCGCGGTGGTGCGCGACGACATCCCAGACAACTCGGTGGTGGCGGGCAACCCGGCCAAGGTCATCTTTAAAACCTCCATGGTCAAAAAACTTCTCTTGAGCAGCAAAGACACCGTCCGCGCCGATTTCTCGTGCGACGAAGAAAAACGCGCCTTCCTCGAGCGGTACTACAACATCGTCTCGTGACAAGGGCTTCGAAGCGACAGCTGCATGATGCCTCTTTACCGGCGGCTTTGGCTCCCACCTCTTTGGCGGCCTCCAATCGCCGACGACACAATATCGACCAGCGCCACAGGGCGAAAAGGTTTTTGAATGAACCCGTCTATCTGGAGGTCTGCAATCTTTTCGGCCAGAGAGACGTGGCTGTATCCACTCATCAAGAAACAACTCACCTCCGGATTGATGGATCGCAGCCCCGCCAGGGTCTCTTCACCACCCATGTGAGGCATGGTCAAATCGACGATAGCCGCATCGATTTCATTTGAGTTTCGAGCATAAAGGTCGATGGCGTCTTTCCCACTGACCACCGATATGACATCGAACCCCCCTGCCTCCAGCGCCAGTTTGCCCAGCTCCAACACCAGCGGCTCGTCATCGACGATGAGCAAGGTGCCTCCCGCCGAAGCGACACTGGATGTCGGCCGGGGAACAGGTGTGATCCGCGCCTTGGATCTGCCCGAGAGGGGGAAATGAATCCGGAACCTGGAGCCCTCGTGAGGCTGGGTGCACACGCTGACGCCTCCGTGATGGCTCTGGGCGATTCCCTGGACAGCTGCCAGCCCGAGGCCTCTTCCGGTGAATTTGGTGCTGAAGAAGGGATCGAAGATCCGCGGAAGAACGCAGGGGCTCATCCCACACCCCGTGTCCTCCACCTCCACGAACACCAAGGGACCGGGCTCGATGCGATCTTGCAGATTGTTTCGCTCGATGTAGGCCTCGTCGGCTTCCAGCGCGCCGGTTCGAACCGTGAGCCGCCCGCCATCTCCCCTCATCGCTTCCATGGAGTTGGTGATGAGGTTCATGACAACCTGCCGAATTTGACTGACGTCCCCTTTGATTTCGTCCAGATCGCAGGCCAAATCGAGCTCGATCATCACCCCGGGTTCGCCGGCGGCGTGGATGAGCTTCTCCATGCCCGCCACAACCTCGCTCAGATTGAGGGCGTTGTTGATGAACCGCCCCTGTCCCGAGTACGCGAGCATCTGGCTGGCGAGCTCCGTGGCCTGGTCTGAGGCTTGCAGCGCTTTTTGAAGATTTTGCTGGACCCTGGGATCCCCGTGCAGCTTTCGTTCGAGAAGCGACAGGTGTCCTACGACCACGGTGAGCAGGTTGTTGAAGTCGTGGGCGACGCCCGCGGCCAAAGTACCCAGGCTCTCCAGCCGCTGGGCTTCTTGCAGTTCCGAGATAAAGCGTCTTTTTTGTTCTTCTGCTCGTTGGCGCTCGGTCACATCGACGGCGACCCCGATGATGCCGTCTTTGTGTCGCACGATGAAGTTCTCAAAACACCACGACGCGTCGGACTCTCTCGAGCTCACCTCAAAAACCAACGTCTCGTTGATCTCGAGACCCTCGAGACGCCGCGCCTGGGACGGGAAAAGGCTCGCGAGGGACTTCCCGATAAACTCGCCTCGCTCCATCCCCAGCCGCTTGAGCCCCATGCCGTCAACATAGGAGATCGTCCCTTCGGCGTCGGCACGCACCACGAACATGGGGATCTTGCCGAGAACCTCAGCGGCGCCCACCTCTTCGGCGAGCCGCGCCCGCCCGGTCTGCACGCGCATGATCTCATCGAGCCTGTGCCTGAGTCGTCGGTTCTCTTTTTTGAGCTGTCCGATTCGCCCCTGCGCTTCGAGCAGTCGCTTCGAGCTCTCCTTGGAACTGTCGCGCTCTTCGATTCCGTCTAAATCCCCTCGGTTTGCCAAACTCACAGCTCTACCCCCCTTTTACACACGGCGCTAGCGCTAATACTGGAGCCCCTCTAAGTCCTTATTTTTGTGCACAACATTGCAAACATCGGCAAACAAAACCGATGAACGCAATGGACGCACGACTTTCCCGCGATATCCGTCAACTCCCCCAAAGGGTCGCATCTAGATGCGCATGCGAAATTTTTTTTTGTCAGCGTGTCAAGATGCGACCGCGTTTCACCCCTCCGCGCTCAGTCGAGCCAAAACCTCAGTGGAAAAAGGCCGCATCCCGTGATGGCTCGCGTCGCGGACCATCACTTTTACGAGAGACTAGTTGCATCAATCTGCCGGAAAAATCAATAGGTGATATCGCTTTTTTTTGGCGCGTTTGGTTTGTAATTAATTATTTTCGTCCCCCCGAAAACCAAACACCATCACCACCAAGGCGTCACTCACCCGTCTGCAAAACCGTGACCAGTGATTACTTTGAGGGGGGGGTCAAAAGGAGCGACAAAGGAGGTCATGCATGACAGAGCATACGAAAAAATCATATCAGAATACGAAAACGCCCCTGCCCGAAAGAACCGTGCGCATCACCCTCGACACCGAAGAGGAGTTCGGCCTCCCCGAGCGGCGCTGGGATCCTCCGGTCCGTCCCA
>JAABTR010000376.1 GCA_011389755.1 Deltaproteobacteria bacterium
GTCTTGAATTGGCCGGACATCAGGCCCACGCGCACCGCGGTGGTTTTTGTGCGTTCCTTGAGCATCTACATGGATAAGTTTTCTTTTTCTTTTTGGTTAGTCAAAGTCAAGGAGCAGGCGCGAGGTGCGCTCACGTATTTTTTCGAATTGAAACGTGACTTGACAATTAGAGCGAGCCTGATTAGCAACATTTCCCCCGATTTAGCGTGCACGAAATAGAGGTCGAAAATGCCCGAACCCAAAGACACCGCCCCCAAACCCAGCCCCTTCCAGGTAATCGACAGGCGCCACTGGACGTCCACCGACGAAGAAGACGAGGAGCACATGGCCCGGGCCAAGAAGCCGTCGTACGTGGCGCAGCTCGAAGAGGCGCTCGCTCAAAAAGATCGCCAGATCAAGGAGATAGCGCGCGGGCACCTGGGCTCGGTGGACGAGGTCGAGAACGCCAAGGAGCGCCTCCGCAAAGAGGCGGCAAGAGAAGCAAAGCGCCAGAGGAAAGAGATACTCAAGGAGTTTCTCGACGTCCTCGATAACCTGGAGCGGGCCATCTCTTCCGCGGTCGCTTCAGGTGACGTCCAGGCGCTCGTCGAAGGGGTGGGCATGGTCCGTGAGCAGTTTGTCGCCAAGCTAGACTCCTTGGGCGTGGAGATCATCCCCGCACAAGGGGCTCCTTTCGATCCCGCGATACACGAAGCGCTCCAGGTGGTGCCTGTGGACGATCCCCAGGCCAATAACCTCGTCGTCGGTGTGGTTCAAAATGGCTACAAGATGGGCGACGACCTCATCCGCCCGGCCGCGGTCATCGTGGCCCGCTTCCAGGACGGAGGCGGGGTCGACGAGGTCTTGTAGGAGATCCCCAAGCCCCAGCATCTTCAAGATGAGCGCCTCGTTTTTTGTCAAAACGCAGATTCGCGGTGACAGTTATCCGGCGCCGCGGTGTTTCAAACCTTTGCAAGGGCCGCAGCAGGAACAAAAAAAGGCAGGCCATGGCCATCGACACACACAGCTACTACCGAACATACGGCCCGATGGTGCTTCGCCGATGCCGGCGGATCCTTGGGGACGAGGAAAAGGCGGTGGACGCCATGCAGGACACCTTCGTGCAGTTGCTGCGATACAAGGACTCGCTCGAGGGCGAGGCTCCCTCGAGCCTCTTGTACCGCATGGCGACCAATGTCTGTTTGAACAAAATTCGCTCTTCGAAGCGGCGTCCCGAGACGCCGAGCGACGAGCTGGTATCGCGCATCGCCGGGCTGAGCGAGACGGAGAGCCGCGTGGGAGCCCGCGAACTTCTGACCCGGCTCTTCGCGAAGCACCGAGAGTCCACTCGGACCATCGCCGTGCTTCACCTCCTGGACGGGATGACCCTCGAGGAGGTGGCGAGCGAAGTCGGGATGTCGGTCTCGGGGGTTCGCAAGAGGCTCAGGCCGCTGCGCGCGCAGCTCCAAGAGCTCGAAGGAGTCTAGAAAGATGACCACCCACAAACAGGTGACAGATCTTCAGATCGAGAGGCTCGCGCTGGGTGAGCTCTCGCCGGGCGAAGAGGCGCAGGTTCTGGCCGCCCTCGAAGAGGAGCCGGGTGGGCTCGAACGTCTCAAGGCGCTCGAGGCGTCCAGCGAGGAGATCCTCGCGGACTATCCGCCCCGTGTGATGGCCGCGGCGATCGAGGAGCGCGCGCGGGCCCTTTCGACACCCCGAAGGTTGGCGGTGCCCGCCTGGGGGGCCCTCGCGGCCTCGGCAGCGGCGGCGCTGGTGGCGGTGGGGCTCTATTTCGGGATCGCCAAGGGATCCGAGGACGGCGCCGCCGGTGTATCGTCGCCGGGCTATGTTGCGATCAAGGGAGAACACCTCAAGATATTTAGGAAGACGCCGCGGGGTCACGAGCCGCTGTCCGAGGGTCAGGTGGCCAAAAGCGGCGACGTTTTACAGATCAAGTACCAGTCGGACGGTCGATCTCACGGCGTGATCTTCTCTGTAGACGGTCGCGGCGCGACGACCTTGCACTTTCCGGAGTCCCCCGGCGCGCCGACGGCGCTTGGAACTGCGGGCTTCGAGGCGCTGGGCAGCGCGTATGAGCTGGACGACGCGCCGGTCTTCGAGAGGTTTTTTTTCGTGGTTTCAACCGATCCCATCGATGTGCGTGCGGTCTTGGAAGGTGCGGACGAAATGCCCACCGACCCAGGCGCGACCCCCGAGCTTCCCGAAAATGTCGACTTGCTCGAGGACCTCGTTCTGCGTAAACCTGCAATTTGATGATAATGAATCGATCTCTTTACACCCCGTGTTTGTGCCTGCTGCTGCTTCTCTTTACTGCGGCGAGCCCCCGCGTCGGCCGCTGTCAGCAAAACGGTCAGACCGTGCGCCGCTTCGCCTTCGTGGTGGGCGCCAACGACGGGGGGCCGGGCCGAGGCATCTTGCGCTACGCGCACTCGGATGCGCGGGCGTTCTCCGCGGTGCTCGGGCAGCTCGGTGGGGTGGAGCGAAAAGCGCACATCCTGCTGCTCGAGCCGGACAGGTTCGACATGGAGGCGGGCTTCGCGCGGATGCACACCATGCTCGAGAACGCGCAGGGCTCCGGGGTGCGGCTGGAGCTCATTTTTTACTACTCGGGTCACTCGAATGAAAAAGGCCTCTTGGTGGGCGACGATCTGTTTTCGTATCGGGAATTGCGGGAGATCCTCGCCGAGCTGCCCACGGATGTGCGCATCGCCATCTTGGATTCGTGCTCGTCGGGTGCGCTGACCCGCAGCAAGGGCGGGCGCAAGCGGGCGCCGTTTCTCATCGACACGTCGGTTGATGTGCGCGGGTACGCCTACCTGACCTCGGCCTCGGCTCATGAAAGCGCCCAGGAGGCGGACAGCGTCGGCGGCTCGTTCTTCACCCACTACCTCGTCTCGGGGCTGCGGGGCGCCGCCGACAACAGCCGGGACGATCGGGTTACGCTCAACGAAGCGTATCAATATGCTTTCGACGAGACGCTGGCGCGCACCGAGTCGTCGCGGGTCGGTCCCCAGCACGCCAACTACGACTTCCAGCTCGCCGGCTCAGGCGACTTGGTGCTCACCGATCTGCGCGGGACCGCGGCGCAGCTCGTGATTGAACCCGCGGCCAAGGGGCGCTTCTACGTGCGGGATCGGCGCGGGCACCTGGTGGCGGAGCTCAACAAATCCGCCGAGCGGCCCATGCGCATCGGCCTCGATCCGGGCGTGTACGAGATCACCTATGAGATGGGCGGGCGGGTGAGCCGGGGCCGAGTGACCCTGGGGCGCGGCGACGAGGTGGCGCTGCGCACCTCGGATCTCGACGCCTTCGAAGGCGAGATGACGGTGAGCCGCGGCACGAAAGAGCCCGCGCGGGAGACCCGCGAGGCGTTCGACAAGGACGGCGACGGCCTGGTGGAGAGGCCTCTGGCAGCCACCTTTGTACCGGGGGTGTCCACCGACAAAGGCGCCAAAGGCCCGGTGCTCAACAACGTCGCCCTCAACTTCGTGGGCTGGGGGCACACCCTGCGGGGCGTGGAGGCTTCTTACGTGGGCGCCATTCGAAAAGGCGACGTGCTGGGCGTCCAAGGCTCGGGGACGTTCAACTGGGTCCGGGGCAGCGTCCAGGGGGTGCAGGGCTCGGGCGGGCTCAACTTCGCCGGAGAGTCGGTGCGGGGCTTGCAAGTAGCCGGCGCGGCCAACGTCTCGGGCGGCCCGGTGCGGGGGCTCCAGGTCGCCGCCGCGGCCAATGTCAACAGGGGCTCCTTTGTCGGCGCCCAGTTCGCGTCGCTGTTCAACATCAACGGCGGGGGCGAATCCCACGGCTTTCAGACCGCGCTTTTGGGGAACGTGAGCGGCGGCTCCCTGCGGGGCGCCCAGCTCGCCTTGCTCGCCAATCTGAGCCGGGAGCAGTTTACCGGGGCTCAGTTCTCGATGCTCGTAAACTCCAACCTGACCGAGACCACCGGTCTGCAGATGGGCGTGCTGGGCAACTACACGAGGGACCTGCGCGGTCTCCAGCTCAGTCTCTTCAACGCCGCGCTAGGAAGGGTCCGGGGGGCTCAGGTGGGGCTTTTCAACTTGGCTGGCGACGTCAAAGGGCCCCAGGTAGGGCTCATCAACATCTCGACCAAGAAGAACTCCGGAGCCACCGTGGGCCTCATCAACTACGCCGGAGACGGCGTGCTCGCCCCTGCGGTGTGGACGGGCGACGACTCGGCCATGAACCTGGGTCTGAAGATCGGCTCGCGGCACCTGTTCACGATTTTGGGGGCCGGCCTCCATCCCATCCTGGGAAACAAGCGCCACAGCATCTTTTGGGGGCTCGGGACCAAGTTCGATTTCACGCGAGACGTCTTCTTCGAGGTCGATCTCCTGTGGAACAGGCTCTACCCGGAGTCCGACTGGAGAACTCCGGAGCAAGATCACATCTTCTCCTTGCGGCTCACCCCCGGCGTCCGCATCGGCCGCGGCCTCTCGATCTTCGGCGGCCCCACCGTCAACCTGCTTTTGTCTGAGGCCCGCGACCGGGCCAGCGGTTTTCCGTCCCTGTGGCACGTCAGCGTCGGGGACAAGGGCCAGTACCACATGCGCCAGTCGATCGGCCTGACCCTCGGGATCCAGTTCGAGCCAAAGTGGGGCGACCTCAACCCCTTTTAAGCAGCCGTGCACGCGAGAAGCTCCCGTTGGCAGGACCAAGATATGGTTTGAATATAGGTCAAGAGGTGTTTCATGAAGCTGCGTGAATCGATTAAGCTTCAAGGACGGGATTCAAAGCGAAGCGCGACCCGCGTCTACGAGAAGCTGCGTCTGCTTTTCTACGGCAAGAGGTTCGTCTCCTCGTCCGGTGTCTTGCGCATCTGCTGGTTGATGATATCGTCGGGTATCACGTCGTGGGCCGATTGGCTGAGTTCTCGTTGGGCCACGATCGCGCTTTGCTCGGTTCGGTCCTTTTCTCCTTCACGCTCCATCTCGATCCGGTAGGCGGGCAGGGGCATTTTGATTTGAGCGCCGTCGAGCCCTGCCTTGATCCTTCGCAGAGCCTCGCTTCTCACCTTGAACCAGTCGGCCTCGCGCTGGTCGATCCACGCGAAGAAAGTCACGGTCACGCTGGACTCCCCGAGCTTTTCGACCAGGGCGAGCGGGGGCGGAGCTGGGATCACGCCTTTCGTGCTCCGCAAAATCTCCACCCCCACCTGTTGGACGTGCGCGAGATCTTCGCTCAAGCCGATGCCCGTCTCGATGTCGAGACGCCGCAACGGGTTGCGGGTGTAGTTGACGATGACGCTCTTGAACACGAGGGAGTTAGGCAGCCGGACGTGGTTGCCCTCGAGCGTCATCAAGACGGTGGCGCGGGTGGTGAGCCGGGCCACTTTCCCCTCGTGGGCCTCAATGACCACGTGATCTCCCGCGTCGAACGGCCGGCGCAGGCCGAGGAGCAAGCTCGCCAGATAATTTTCCAGGATATCGCGAAAGGCGAAGCCCATCGCCAACCCCAAGAGGCCTGCGGCGCCGAGCACGGCCCCGGCGAGGGCCGTCGCCTCCAAGAACTCGAGGGCTATAAAAACCCCAGCGAGCACCAAGAACGAGGCGAGCACCTGCCGCGCCACTCCGCGCAGGAGCACGTTCTTCGAAAAAAGGCGAAAAGGAGCCTTCAATTTTTTGATGAGAGCCGCCAGGAGCGCGAAGGCCACCACGATGAGCAAGGCGATCCCCATCAGCGGCAGCCGCGCGCGCAGGACCCGAAGTTGCTCTCGGAGACGCCCGATGGTGGGATCGAGCTGCTTTTTGACCTCGTCGGGCTCCTCGATGTTGTTGTCAACATACAAGACGCCCTCGAAGCGCTTCGCCAGCGCCTCGGCGTCTTTTCGCGCCTGTGCCGAGCCCGCTTCTCCCTCGAGACGGACCACCCCCGCCTTCACGTCGGCCCGCACGTTGCCGAGCTCTTCGACGCGGGCGAACACCGAGTTCAGCCTCTTCTCGACCGTGCGGTCGACCTCCTCCGGCGACGCGCCGGGCGCCGCGGTCTGGATGGGGGCGGGCGTGGGCCGGGCCTCTTTCGGCTCCGGCTTGCCGCCCAGGAGCGCCTGGGCCGCCGCTGGGCTCGCGAGGCAAAGGAGCGCGATGCCGAAAAGCCCAGGCAGCGATACCTTAGAGACTGCGAAAGCGGGGATCCTTGAAGACATGGACGCAATTTAATGCTCGACTCGGCGTTCGCATCGCGTCCTGGGCAGCGGGTTGAAGCCGCGCGACGATTTTCAGGCTCCTGAGCGGATCCGGCTAACTCTCGAGCGCGCGGCAGTATGTGACCTTGGCGTCTTTGGGGCCGTAGAAGTCGTCCAAGACAGACGCGAGCTCAAAGCCGCAGCTCTGGTAGAAGGCCCGGGTGCTGGCACACTCCGCCCGGTGCGAGGTTTCGATGTAGACTCTCTTCCCGCCTGCGCGCGCGATGCTCTGGTCGGTCATCTCCAGGAGCTTGCGACCGAGCCCTTTGCCCTGCGTCTCGGGATGGACGGCGATCCAGTGGAGGCGCCACGACGACGCGGTGCCGGCTATGGGACCAAAGCATGTGTAGCCGAGCAGTCGCTCCCCGCTGGTCGCGAAATGGAAATGATTTCCGCTCGATTCGCCCTTTTCAAGCCGATCCAAGACGAGCTCCTGCGCGATGGCCACTTCGTGAGCGTGGAACATGCCAGTACCCTCGACGAGGGCGCGCACCTTGGCCGCATCTTGGGCCTGGGGCTCCGTGCGAAAGGAAAACTCTCCCGCCGGCCGTTTAGGTGTTCTGCTACGCTCTCCGGCGAGGAGCTGCCCCTCGACAAGCCCTGTAAAAAATGCAGCGGCGTTGCCGCCGAGCGTTTTATTTCGATAGCCGCCCTCTTGAACGACGAGGGTGTGCAGCCCGTGTTCTCCGATTATTCGGCCGCTCGCTTGAAAATCTTTCTTGGAAAGTGACCACGTGCCGGTGGGATCACCTTTTGCCGTGTCGAGCCCCAGCGCGACGATCAGGAACATCGGACCGAACGCGTCGATACGCCTCATCGCCCGGTGCAGGGCCGGCCGATACTGAGCCCCGTCTCTCGACTCCGGCTGGGGGAGGTTTAGATTGAAGCCCTCGCCCGGCCCCTCTCCGCGTTCCTCCTCGAACCCCGAGAAATAAGGATAGGCGAAGCGTGGATGCCCATGGATCGACACGGTGAGCACGTCCGAGCGCAAATAGAAGATATCCTGCTGTCCGTTCCCGTGATGGTAGTCGATGTCGAGGATGGCCACTTTTCCAAACGACGACAGGTATTGAGCCGCGATAGCGCCGTTGTTGAAGTAGCAAAATCCGCCGAACACGGACCGCTCGGCGTGATGGCCCGGCGGCCGGACGAGCGCGTAAGCGAGGCGCCGCCCTTCGACCAGCTCGCGCGCCCCGGTGAGCGCGCAGTCCACCGCCCGTTTTGCGGCCGGCCAGGCCGCCTTGGTCAGAGGGGTGAAGGTGTCGATGCAGTAGTAGCCCGCGCAGATCGACGAGTCCTTGGGCGGCCGTGCCCTGTTTCGAACAGGGAAGACATAGGGATACAGATGTTGCTTGTCGTTTAGGCCCTGACACGTCTGCTTCAAATACTTGACGAGCGCGCCATCGTGGACGTCCAGGATGCGGCGCAGCGGCGCCGTGACTGGCTCCACCCGCTCGAACGCGCCGGTCCGTTCCAAGGCTGCGACGATGTGACCGATGCGCACCGGCGATTCGACGTAGCCCTTGTCCTTTACGTGGTGGATGTCGTGCTGATCGTTGACGAGCATCGCGATGGGCTCCTTGGGGCGGGGCCCGACCGAGGGATTGATCTTTTGCGGCTTCACGTAGCGCGGCGGCCGCAGCTCGACGGGGCTTTCCGAAAAGGAGGCGACCACCTGGTCGACATAGTCCGGAGGACACAGCTCGGCGTACTTGCGCTCGAGGACCGCGCGAACGACCCTCTTCGCGAAACGACGCTCGAGTGGGTTTTTGTGATCGAGAGCATCGAAGACCAGGTACGGCATACAGGTGTCGCCTGGCGAGATGGGCATCTCATACTTGGTCCCGATGATAGGGCGGGCGCCGAAGTGCTCGTAGAATCGAAGCCGAGCGGCGTTCTCGCCGCGCGAGGCCTCGTTGGGGCAGTCCTGCTCGGTGTCGGGGAGGCACTCGAAGAACATACCTAGAGCGCCGAGCGCCCGGGCCTCCGAGCGCACGCGTTCGTAGAGTGCGCCGCCCACTCCCCCGCGGGAACCTTTGATGGGCGTCGCGATGTAGTCGAGAAAACAAAACCGCATCTGAGGCTCGTGCAGCAAAATCGCGAACCCGATCACCTCACGCCCTCTGCCCTCGGCCACAAACAATACGCTACGAAATCGCTGTTTGAACGGATTCCGCAGCTTCTCAGCGAGCTGTTCGGCGTCCAGCGGCGGCGCGTCCGGAAACCGTTCGTTGAGTATCTCTTTAACGCGCGCGATGGCGTCGCGATTCGTCGGGATTGCTTCGTCGTATATGCGCCTTATCCGAAACATTTTTGGTCTTCTCTTTTTGGCAAAACTTACAATGCCTTAGAAACCGCGGTTTCCACCAGAAACACCGCGTGCGACGCTCTCTCGTCTGTCCGGTTTTGGACCGGGGGTGTTGAATCGTTGAGGTCGAGCTTGGCGAACAGGTGAGCGAAGTCGGGATAACGCCCACGATACGCTTTAACGAACTTCATGGAGGTCATTTTAGCGCGAAGGCGGTTTGGAAGCGAGGGCGGGTGGTGTTACGGCGCAGCTGCAAACTCTCCGTCCAGTGCGCCGGTTAATGTCGTGCCATACCAGTGTCCACTTTCCAGCTGGCCTTCAGGGGTCACCTCGGCTTCGCCCTGAAGTTTCATCCATCCCGCCTTGGTGGGTCTGTCAACCAGAATATTGAGCACTTTATTGAACAGGCCCTGGATTGCGATTTCACACGCCGGTTCGACGGCGATGGAGGCCACTTCTTTGGCGCCCAAGGCGATGGGAGCCAGTTCGGGCTGAGCCACGGCACCTGCGGCTAGAGCCATTTCTACATACGTTGCGAGGGCTGCACAATCGATGAGGGCCAGCAGCGCGTCTTCCAGGTGTTTGTGTCGTCCCTGTGTAACCTCGTTCACGAACACGTCGGTTGCCCAGCGAACCGTGCCGGAAGCGAGATAGTCTATCTGGATTTCGTCGATGGCTAGGCTTCGACATTGCAAGGTGGCTCCGAACGCGGAAGTT